>JAOZOC010000146.1 GCA_029933495.1 Bacteroidales bacterium | reverse complement strand
TTCAAGGTTTATTGCATTTGCAATATCAATAATCCTTTGAGGCTCAAATGTAATATTTAAGTGGCTTGCAAATTGTTGGATAAACTGGTTTCTGAAATCCATATTATCAAGAAGTTTTCTGAAAAGAAATGTAGAATATGGAGGATTTGGCCAGGGAGGTCCATTTGTTGCTGAGGCATAAGCGAGAGAGTTTCTGCTGGCATATTCAAAAGCATTATCAATATCATATAATATCCATCGCCAGATACCAGATGCTGTTTTTGTACGCCAATACTTAATATTATTTGCCGGCCAATCAACGTTTGAAGAATAAATTTCTGCAATTTGATAATTTATATACTCGTCAATATTCATTTGAGATTTAATAAATTCGAAATTCTCAGCTAATGACATATCATTTTGTTCAAGAAAATCCAACATATTTGTATAATTCAAAGTATCTCCGGAGCTTGCATGCATTAATCCGTGTTCAATAAAGTCTATTTTTTTAGGGTTTACTCCAAAATTTGATTCGCAATAATAATTATCAAGCTTTTCCCGTAAACTATAAATACCCCAGTACTCACCGTTAAGAAACAAAACTACCGGCTCATAAGCCTGGTTATCAAGATTATCCACATCTGCAATTACTTCCTGCATTATAACATCATTTAATTTCAATAATGCTGACCCTCTTTGTCCCCTGTTTCTCAATACAAATCTTTTGTAGCGCTCAGACGGTTTGTCTTTAAAGAGCTGATAATCCAGATAATCATCGCCATATTTAGATTTCATATAAAATGAGAATGATTTCTGGACTCCCTTCCGTGAGCCAAAACCATAAATTTTCATTCCTGCCTGTTTATTGAATTCAAGGTTATCATCTTCAGAAAAAAGCTCAATGTTAATTGGTCTTTCCCAATCCTGATTCCAGTTTTTCGGAGTACTGGAAAGTTTACCAACAATACCATTTACACCCTCAACATATATTCCAACTGTATCATCCCATAAAAACTCAGGATTTATGGCTACAGAAATGATTGTCAGATCAGAATTTTCATTAATAAAATATGTATTTGTAATAACATCACCTGGCAAATATTGCGGGTCAAACACCCGGGCTCTTAAAACTGTTGTAGAGGTAATTTCCAAAGGGGGAGAATACACCAAAGAAGACATATCCGGTATTGAACCATCAAGTGTATAATATATCTCAGCAGTTGGAGAACTAACACTTAATGAGATGTTTTGAGTGCCGGTAAACACACCACCCTGTATAGAAAATGTCGGAACCTCCGCTTTGGTCGTTTCTATAAATGATGTAGTGCTATTTTGCAAACCTGGTGTTGGATTTGGAAAATAAACCCATTGCGAAGGAATATTCATTGAGCGCCCATATGAAACATCTGCAAGTTGATCTTCATAATAAACTGAATCAATAATACTCCCTGTAGGGTTAACAAGAAATATCTCACCACTATTACCTGATAATTTGAAGTTCAAATGGTCAATGTACACAGTAGTTGAATCATAAGGTTTACCGGAAAATCCCAGATAATAATAAACAGAGTTTGCCTCAATATCCATATTGTCAGCAATAAAAATCATTTCTTCTCCAGGACCGATATATGTATCTTCAGGAATCTGCCATTTGCTCAAATTATCCCTGTCGTCAGTTAAGAAGTACCCACCTATGTTTATTGTATCAGCATCTGTATTTTTTAATTCTAGCCAATCCGAAAAAACATAGAAATCCGTATTCATATATGAAGAAACATTTGATGTCTGAAATTCATTTATTATTGGCTGTGAAGACAAAAAAATTGGAGCAATACAGAACAATAACAGAATAGAAAAATGTAATTTTTTCATACTATAATTGAGATTTGAGTTAGGTTTTACAAAGATACATTAATAATAAATTCTTTCATTATGAAAATTAAAAATAATCACTTAACAGACAGAGTAATGAAAGTTTATTTGTCTTTTATTAAATTATACTTGACTTTTTGTAAGGTTTGTTTTACTTTTGCCAAAATCTTTTAAAAACATAATTATGAAAACAAACTTTTTATTTCCGCACAGATTTAAAAAAGCCGGTTGGATCGTTTTTATTCCGGCTGCCATTTTAGGCTCTCTTTATCTGTTTTTCGATTACACACCCGGCTTCCTGCACTTCCAGGCGCTATTTATAGATAACGAATCAATGTTCTCTGCAACAAATAATAATTTAATTGATGAAATTTCTGGTGTTTTTACAATTGTCGGTTTGCTGTTGATAGCTTTCTCGAAAGAGAAAAATGAAGATGAGTTTATATCAAAGATAAGGCTCGAATCACTTTTATGGGCTACATACGTTAACTATGTGGTTCTAATAATCGGGATGATTTTCGTTTACGGGATAACCTTCTTTTTTATGTTGATATTCAATATGTTTACAATATTGATAATCTTTATTATCAGATTTAATTTCATTCTAAGGAAACTAAACAGTCAGTAAAATGAAAAACACAATAAAAGTTGAGCGCGCAATTAAGGACTACACGCAGGAAGACCTTGCAAAGCTTGTGAAAGTAAGCCGTCAGACAATCAACGCCATTGAAAAACGCAAATATGTACCTTCAACTGCACTCTCAATGAAGATAGCCCGCGTATTTGGGAAAAAGGTTGATGATATTTTTACGCTTGAGGATACTGATTAGTTGTTACCTTTCTCAGAAATCAAATATTTACCCAAAAAGGCTTCCATCTTACGATAGAAATCAAAGCGGTTTTCTTCATTATGAAATCCGTGGCCTTCATTATCTTTTACCATATATTCCACATCTACACCACGTGCTTTCATAGCCTCTACCATCTGATCTGATTCATCTTTGTTAACCCTCGGATCATTGGCTCCCTGGGCAATAAAGAGTGGAGAAACGATTTTATCTACCTGATAAACCGGGGACACTTCGCGCATCATCAAACTATCAGTTTTGGGATTCCCTACCATTTCATACATCATTGCAAGATATGGTTCCCAATATGGAGGTATCGTACTCATAAAGGTAAAAAGATTAGATACTCCAACATAGTCAACCCCGGCAGCATAAAGCTTTGGCTCTTTCACAAGCCCCATCAAGGTTGCATAGCCACCATAGCTTGCTCCATAAATAGCAATCCTTTCAGGATCGGCAATACCTTTTTTTATAAGCCAGTTTGTTCCGTCAGTAATATCGTCCTGCATTGTAAGTCCCCATTGCTTGAAGGAAGCTTCCCAGTGCTTTTTTCCATAGCCGGTCGAACCTCTGAAATCCATTTGCAGAACAGCGTAGCCGCGGTTTGCAAGAAACTGTATTTCAGGATTAAATCCCCAGCTATCACGTGCCCATGGGCCTCCGTGAGGATTGACAACAACAGAAAGATTTTTGGCATTCTCTATTGTGTATCCTTTTGGAAGAGTCAGATATCCATGAATATTCAGTCCGTCACGCGATGTGTATTCAATTGGCGTTACGGAAGCCATCTCATTTTCATCAATCCATGGACTGACATCAACAATTTTATCCAGTTGACCATTATTCTTGTCATAAATAAAATAGGAACCAAGCGAACGATCGCTGTAAGTCCTCACAACAAAAATATCCTCAGCCTTATTGTATGACGTTATACCAACTTCATATTCACCAATCTTCTTCTCAAGGTCTTTAAACCATTTTTTAGTATCCTCATCGAAGAAATGTCTCATGCGCTTCCACGATGTGTAGGATGCAGATGTTAGCACTTTCCTTTTTTGTGAATAGAAAATATTATCAACATCATAATCCTCATTTTCATATAAAACCTTAATCTCTTTCCCTGTTGTTACATCAAATTCAACAACAGCCGTTTTATCCCTGCCAAGATTTGAGACAGCATAAACATTCTTGTTATCGAAAGTGAAAAACATCGGAGCAAGAGTCTCTTTAAAACTAGTTGTAATAACTGTATTCCACTTATCTTTTTCGGTTTCGCGATATAACAATGAAGTATTGGTACCATCAATGGAGACTGCAACTCTTAATTTACCATTATGGTCGAACAGCCAACCCTGAATATTTCCGGGATTCTCTGCAATCATCTCCATTTTCCCTGTTTTTAAATTCAATCTGTAAGGATCAAAAACCTGTGGATTTCTTTTATTCATTCCAATGATAACCTCATCAGGAATTTCAGGTAATTCATCAATTATTTGAGTTAATACTTTATCATAATCTGTAAAACAAACCAGATTAGTGCCATCAATATTTACTCCGTAAAGTCTAAAATTCTCATCTCCTCCTGTGTCCTTCAGAAAAAGGATTTGTTCATTATTTGGCCAGAAATATCCTGAAATATCTCTGTCAGTCTCACTTGTAAGGCGTATTGCTTCTTTTTTGCCCCTCTCCTGGACAAAAATATTCATCCTGTTTTCATAAGGCGCTTTATATGAAAAATATTTACCGTCAGGAGAAATCTGATACCCTGACTTTTCAGGATTCTTAAAGAAATCCTCTAAAGGGATTTGTTTTGCTTTAACCATTTGTTCCTTTTTTGAACCATTATCACATCCCATTATCACCACGACAATGAGCACTACAGCTAACATTGATTTTATAAATCTGTTCATAATATCTATTTAAAATTTTCTATAAAGATAAAGGTTTTCCCCAAAAGGTTGTATCGTAAACAAAATAAAACATAAAAATACTGGCATATTAACCCTTCTCTAATAATTTTGCATCTGTTACGTTTGTGTTTTGACAGATGAAAGAGAAAAAGAAGAACAACATATTAAATAGATTTATTAAACGACTGGCAATCCTGTTTCTGATAGCTTTGGTTTTAATTATTTCGGCAGGATTTCTTATCAGCTATTTTTATGGCGATAAGGTCAAAGAAATTGTTGTAAACGAAATTAACCAACAACTTGCTGTTGAAGTAGAAGTTGATGAGATAGCATTTTCCGTTTTTAAGAATTTTCCCAAAGCATCCATAAACATTACAGGAGTTCAGACCAGGGAAAAACTGAATAAAAACACCAATCCTTTGCTTAAGGCAAAAGAGCTTGCTGTTCTTTTTAACATCAGGGATATTATTTCGGGAAACTACAACATTGAAAAGGTA
Source organism: Bacteroidales bacterium (assembly GCA_029933495.1). GTDB lineage: Bacteria > Bacteroidota > Bacteroidia > Bacteroidales > JAADJA01 > JAADJA01. The sequence continues at coordinate 2,452 of JAOZOC010000146.1, read as the reverse complement.
TTGCTGAAAGATGCATTTCTCAATATCGTTATTTTTGATGACGGGAGTGATAATTTCACAATTTTCAAATCATCAGATGATGAAGGAGGTATAAAAATTGATCTTAAGGAAATCATCCTGAAAAATGTTCACATTTCCTTTATAAATTACAGGTCGGACCAGGAATATCTGTTCAGTGTAAACAAGGGGATAATGAGCGGGGGATTCTCATCGTCGGCTTATGCGCTAAACATTTCTGCCGACATTCTGACAGATTACTTCAGAACGGGTAAAGCAACTTTCCTGAAAGAAAAGAGACTCAGCACTGATGTATTGTTTGATGTTGACAAAGAAAATCATAAGTTTAAAATAACAAAAGGCGACCTAAAAATTAACACACTTGCTTTTTCTGTTGAAGGTAATATCAGGTCAGAAAAGAATGGCAAAAGTATATTCCTGAAGATCAAGGCAAAGAAGGCAAAACTAAAAGATTTTTTAAAAGAGATTCCACCTGAATACTTCAAACCGCTTGAAGATTTTGAAAGCAGCGGTATATTCGATTTTACAGCACTGATTGAAGGAAATGTTTCAAAAAAGCAAATTCCAAAAGTGACATTTGAATTCGGACTCACAAAAGGGAAAATCAAATATCTGCCAACAGCTTTTGCCCTGAAGGATGTATCTTTAAATGGCAGTTTTAATAATGGAAAGATGAGAAATAAAAGGTCGTTTTCAATGAAAATTTCCGGTTTTTCATCCAAAACAGCCACAGGTAGTCTAAAGGGGAGCATGAAAATAATAAATTTTGAGCGCCCCGATATTTCAGTGGATTTTGATGCATCCGGAAAACTTAAAGAGCTGAAAGAGCTTTTCCATATTGACACCCTTAATTCCGTATCAGGTGATGTAAATATAAGAATGGTTTTTCGTAACAGACTGAAAAGTTTTTCGAAGTTCACAGTCCAGGATTTTCTCTCAAGTAAAACGTCGGGTAAGTTGAAAATCAGTAATGTAGAACTTGATTTCAGGGAAAGCTTGCTTAGTTATAAAAATTTTAACGGTTCGTTCAGATTCAGTAATAACAACCTTATTATTGAAAACTTCTCAGGTGAGGTATCGGGCAGTGATTTTCAGATGAAGGGTACATTTATAAACATTCTACCATACTTTTTCCTGCCAGGCAAGAGCTTCAGTGTTAACGCAACTTTGAAATCATCAATGTTGAACTTCGATGAACTTTTGCAATATAAAACATCAGGAAGTGATACTCTTTACCGCATCAGAATACCAGAAAATATAAACATCATCCTTGACCTGAACGTAAAAAGGATACAATTCAGAAAATTCAGGGCGCAGGATATCTCGGGTAAGCTTATTGTCAGAAACAAGTCAATTATCGTTAAAAACGGCTCTTTCTCCTCAATGGAAGGACATACAAATATTGAAGGAATAATTGACGGAGCAAATCCTGCTAAACTCATTCTGACTTGTGATGCAGATATTCAAAAGGTGGACATTTCAAAACTGTTTTATGAGTTCGGTAATTTCGGGCAGAATAATATCACATCCCGAAAACTAAAAGGAAGAGTAACTGCAAAAGTATTTTATGAGTCTTCTTTCAGTAATACTTTGAAAATAGATCCCGGAAGTGTTAATACGGTCGGTGACATTACAATAGAAAACGGTGAACTGATAAATTACACACCATTATATAAACTAGGCCGCTTTCTTAAAAATAAAAACCTGCAACACATTCGTTTTTCCACACTAAAAAACCAGATTGCTATCAGAAACAGGATTATTTATATTCCGGAAATGGAAATAAAGTCAAACACCCTTGACCTTTCACTCAACGGAACGCATTCATTTGATAATGAAATTGATTATCACATCTGGATTTTACTTTCTGAGATTCTGTCACAGAAAAAACAGAAAGATATGGAGAGTGAAATAGAAGGGTTAATAATTGAAGATGACAACCTTGGACGTACTTCTATACCGATAAAAATGACCGGAAAATCTTCAAAGCCGAAAATTTCATACGACACAAAAGCAGCACGAAATAAAATTTCAACAAATATGAAAAAGGAAAAAGAGAGTATCAAGGAGGTATTCAGAAAGGAATTTGGCGGAACAGGCAATCAGGAAGATGACGAAAATCCCATTATCGAGACTACGGAGGATGGGCAAGAGCAGTTTATATTAGAATGGGAGGAGACAAAACCTGACACAGCGCAGCACTCCAAAAAGCCTGCAAAAAATCAAAAAGCCAAGACAAAAAAAACAAAAGACGACAAAGCTGATTTTATAATAGAATGGGATGAAGATGAGGATACTATCAAATCTGAACCGCACAATTTCTAACCACAAAAGTGTTCTTCACAGTTTGCTGCTGTGAAGAAATATTTACACTATATTTCCTAAGTACATGACAAAAACAAATAAAACACTGACAGTCAAACGAATATGTTAA
>JAOZOC010000708.1 GCA_029933495.1 Bacteroidales bacterium | reverse complement strand
CCTTTTTAAATTTGTTAAATATGACAAGTTTGTTATTATCGAGATAGATGAAATCTTTTGAGTTGTCGCCATCAAAATCTTCATAAAGGAAATAATGATTGGGAGAGTAATTTCCGAAATTGGTTGTTTTGGTCTTGCCTTTTGCACTGATGTAAGTCAGTTGGCCATTCTCATCTGTAGTAAGGAAAATCCCCTTTTTACTATTGGTCTCATTCTTGTAAAAGATGGAGTTTCTGGCTTTTACAATTTTTTTCTTCATCCTTATTCTGGTTTCACCACGCCGGTTAGTTATGGTTATATTTCCATTTTCATCAGTTACAAGCATATAATCCTTACCTCCTGCTCTTATGTGCTCAACCGGATAGGGGACAGTCTTTTTCATCTGTATCTTATTCCACCCGTCCACAAGGTCTCCTTTGATATCATAATCATAAATCCTGTTATCTTCGAGGGCAAGCATCAGGCGGCATTTGCCATCATTGTCATAGTCGAACACTGACAAGCCATTTGTCGCAGAGGTTGCAAGCCTTACAGGGTAGTCGGCTACATCGTTTCCGAGAAGGTCAATAAGAAAAAGATAATTTCTGCTGTTGAAAAGATACTGGTATTTCTGGTTTTTATAATAATCGACAGTAAAAAGATCACTTTGCGGTGCTTCGTGTAGCGGTTTTTTCCACTTAATAAATCCCAGATGGTCAATTAAGTACATATTATTCAGTTCGTCAAAAACAATAATATTCAGCTTACCATTTTTATGGTTTCTGATAAAACTAGGTTTCCCTGTTATTTTTGCATCTGCACTCACTTCCCAGTTCGTAGGGTTTTCTTCCCTGTAGTCCGGATTGTATTTCAGGTAAGCATTAGTGTAATACATTTTGTTAATATGGCTAAACTGGATGGCAAAGCCTTCGAGTGTTGATATTGTTTTTAAGTTTTCGTCAATAACAGTTTTAAGTTTTTCAGAAAGCAATGGCCCGAAAACACCGGTGGATTTTCTTACATTACAATATAGATAGATGTTGGAGTTTTCGGAAATATTATCAGAGAATTCCTGATAATTATAATTTTCAGCAAGTGTCTTCCTGATGTAGAAAGTGTTAATTAGATGAATCAGGCTTTCCGGACTGTTTGCAAAGACAATGTAATCCTTTATGGCAATGTAATAGTTTTTGCTAATAACAGAAAACCAGGAGCCAAACAGATTGGGTAATAATCCGGGGATGTCTATTCTGTGAATTACATATTCATTATGTTCTCTGATAAATTCCTGTTTATTTTTATTTTGTTTTGAGGTGTACTCGTTAATTTTTCCAAGCAGGTTTACCGCATTCTTTATGTCGTCAGTATGGAAAAAAGCATAACTGTTTTCAGCAGAACCATTCTCCTCAGATGTTATGGCAATGCCGATTTCATTAGTTATCCAAGCAAAAAATTGCTTTTGGAGATTAATTCTGTATTTGCGGTTAATGGATTTTAGATTTTTTTCAAAATTTTCAAGCTCACCTGTTTTTTTAAGATACTTCTTGTATCCGGCCAGGTATTTTCCGAAACTCTGAAAGCTGAGGTCAAGAAACAGAGTAACGTTGTATGGTAATATTTCCGGGGCTTTTACCTGTTGAGGCTCCTGCGTAAAACAATCCAGGTATTGGGCTAACGAGTCGGAAGTCAAGGTGTAACCATTGAGCAGAATTTCATTTTCTTTAATAATCAGGTCTGTTTCAGACCATAATCCGAAATTCAAAAGATTGCCCGTTATCTTTTGAGTTTTGTCGCTTAACAGGATTGGCTTTTGTTCGTTAAGGTTAATAAAATTAAAATAGATGTTGGCATCTACTTTTTTACCAGCAGTATTTTGCAATTTTAGGTATCCGGGGTCATTTTCAAAGGAGACTCCCGAATTAAGCCTTTCTATTGATTTTTTTACAAGCTCATTATCAAA
>JAOZOC010000707.1 GCA_029933495.1 Bacteroidales bacterium | reverse complement strand
CTGCAAAAGAGGTTGGTTCTATGGTCATTCTGAGTGGAGTCGAAAAATGGCTTATCCTCATTCCCAATCAGGTTTCGACTTAGATCAACCTGAAATTTATTGTGCTGTAACTTCAGTTGCCGGTTTGATTTATTTTCTATAATAACCTGACTTCAATAAAATTAATGTAAATTTGTTGTGTGCAAAATGTAAAATTTTAACAACAGTTAAAAAGTGAACAAAATACAATTAAAAGAACTACTTGCAGAGTTAGTAAAACAGCCACACGAAAGTGAATGGGTTGAGTTTAAACTCAATTATCATTCTGCTGAAGAAATTGGTGAGCGTATTTCGGCTTTATCTAACGGAGCCTGCATTCAAGGGCAACCACTTGGATATTTAATTTTTGGAGTGGAAGACAAAACTCATATCATAAAAGGCACTTCTTTCAAGGCAAAATCGCATAAAAAAGGTAATGAAAACATAGAACATTGGTTAGCTCAAAGATTAAATCCGAGAATTGATTTTTCTATTTATGAATTTGATTATGAGCCGGATAAACATATCTCTGTTTTTATTATTCCTGCAACAAAAAACCGTCCGGTTGAATTTATACATCAGGCATATATTCGTATAGGAAGTATTACAAGAAAACTAAATGATTTTCCAGAGAAACAAGTTAAGATATGGAAAAAAGACACACTGCCATTCGAAAAAGAAATAGCTAAAGATAATCTTGTGGCTTCCGATATCACTAAATATTTAAGCACAGAAACCTATTTCGATTTGATGAAATTACCTTTTCCTTCAACACAGCAAGGTGTGATTAATAAATTATTGGAAGAAGGTTTGGTGACGAAAAGCAAAGGTTATGCAATAACCAATTTGGGTGCTTTACTTTTTGCAAAAAATTTAAAAGATTTTGAAAATGTAGAAAGAAAATCGGTTAGAGTTATCGTTTATAAAGGAAATAATAAAGTTGAAACCGAAAGAGAACAAATTGGAGCTAAAGGTTATGCAATCGGATTTGTCGGACTTATTGACTGGATAAATAGTCAACTGCCGGCAAATGAAGAAATCGGTAAAGCATTACGAAACGATGCAAGAATGTATCCCGAAATTGCAATCAGGGAATTAGTTGCTAATGCACTTATTCATCAGGATTTAACGGTAAAAGGATTTCCTATGATTGAAATATTTTCCGACAGAATTGAAATATCAAATTCAGGAACACCACTTGTTGCACCCGACCGGTTTATTGATGCATATATTTCCCGCAACGATAAATTAGCAGACATTATGAGAAGAATGGGTTTTTGCGAAGAAAAAGGAAGCGGTATGGATAAGGTTATTTATTATAACGAGTTGTATCAATTGCCACCGATAAATGTCATTGTTGCTGAAAACAGAACCCGTGTAACTATTTACAGCTATAAAACTTTAAATAAACTTGATAAAAATGAAAAAATAAGAGCTTGCTATCAACACGCCTGTTTAAAATATGTATCTAACGAAAAAATGACAAATCAATCATTGAGAGATAGATTTAAAATTGAAGACAGAAACTATTCGATAGCTTCAAGAATTATCAGGGATGCTCTAAGAGACGGAATGATTAAAGAAGATAACCCGGAAAATAAATCAAGAAAATATGCAAGCTATTTGCCATTTTGGGCATAAATTCTTATGTGACGCTTATGTGACTATGTTGTAAAGATAAAATATAATACGCTGAATATCAGTGATGTTTTATGTGATACTTATGTGATACTTATGCGGTAATTATGTAATATTTATACGGTAATATAATAAATAAAAACATATTTGATTATATCTAAAAATAATAGACGACAAAGACCAGTAGGACTAAAAAAGTAAAAGAAATTATAAAAGAATAACGATACCACAAAAAAGTATAGTAAATGATGCAATTAGTTGAGAATATGAATCACCCCCAATCAGGTTT
>JAOZOC010000706.1 GCA_029933495.1 Bacteroidales bacterium | reverse complement strand
CTATTTGAAGAACACCAAAACTTGTTTGAATTTTTTCCATCAAATGTTTTCTGATCCGTTTCCGCTGCTGTATAAGATTTTTCACCCTCACCTGTAGTTCTTCACCATCAAAAGGTTTAGTGATAAAATCATCGGCACCGGTTTCCAGCCCCTCCAACCGGCTTTCTTTGGACGCACGGGCAGTAAGCAGAATGACCGGGATGTGGCTGGTGCGTTCATCTGTTTTAATTTTTTTGCAGAACTCAACTCCATCCATTTTGGGCATCATCACATCACTGATTATTATGTCGGGTATTTGTTTGACAGACTTTTTAAATCCGTCGAGTCCGTCAAACGCTTCGATGATATAATATTCCGACTCAAAATATTCCCTGATGTAAGAACGCATATCTCTGTTATCTTCCACTATAAGCAGGATATCCTTTTCAGTAGATATCCTTGTATCTGTTAGATTTGAATCATTCGTCAATTGAATTTCAGACAATACAGGTGAGGATGTTTGTATTAACGGTTTAATGGATTTGTCAACTTCTATCTCTTCAGATCTCAGATGCTTTTTCCCCAAAGGTAATAACATTATAAATGTTGACCCCTTCCCATATTCGCTACTCACATTAATTTTTCCTTTATGAAGCTCAACGAGTTCTTTTGTTAGTGCAAGACCAATACCTGTGCCCTGGTAAAAGTTGTTTTCTGGTTGTTCAACCTGGTAAAAGCGGTTAAAAATATGATTGATATGATCAGGTGAAATCCCGCAGCCGGTATCAGAAACAGTTATTCTGACGACTCCGTCAGGATATTTCTCTTCAGATTCAATTTGACCTGCAGGCTGCCGACTGCCGACGGTCACCTCAATTCTTCCTCCTTCTTCTGTAAACTTAAAAGCATTTGAAAGCAGATTATTCAGGATTCGCTCAAACTTCATCCGGTCAATAAATGCTTTTATTACCTTACATTCAGATGTGAAATTTAAGGCAATGTTTTTTTGTTTTGCGAGAGATTCATAAACCTGAAGATAGTTTTTAATCAGTTTAGCAATATCTGTTTCAGTAGTATGCAACTGCATTTTTCCTGATTCGAGTTTTGAGATGCATAACAGGTTGTTTATGAGATTTTCCAGTTTATCAGCATATTTTTTTGCTATTTCCAACTCCTTCTTATCCTTTCTGTCTTTTATTTTTGAAAGTAATTTTGTTAAAGGCCCAATAATCAGGGTAAGCGGAGTACGAAATTCGTGGGATATGTTTGCAAAGAATTGTGATTTCAAATGGTCCAGCTCTTTAAGCTTTTTTGATTCTACGTTTTTAAGATCCAGATCATGCAGCAATTTCTGCTCTCGCATGAAGATTTTATGCTCTGTACGTATCTTTCTTTGACGGATAAAAAGTATTGTTACAAAAACAAATATTATTATAAACCCGCCCATAGCTATCAACCAGGTTACAGATTGTGTTGCTCTCATTTTATGCAACTGGTTTTCACTTGCAAGTAAAGCAATTTGATTTGCAGTTTTCTCGTCTTCTGAGATGGATTCGAGCATAGTGACCAGGTTTTTGTTTTGCTCCAGATAAATTTCATCAGCCGCCTGCCTGTTTAAAATGTAATACTCGTTTGCCCTCTTAAAATCGCCAAGTTTTGTGTAGGCATCATATAAACCTTCATACATCAATTGCCTGTCAAACTTTAGATAATATCTGTTATTGTTTGCATGTATCGGTTCAGGATACTCATTTACCGTAAGCTTAGGCAATCTGTCTTCAATCATTTTTACACCATACTTATAATGCGAAATTGCCTTTTGATAATCCCTCCGTTTGTAACTTACCGCACCCAACATTTGAAAGATGGCGGGTTTTTGATCGTAAACACCCACACATGAATCAGGTACATTTTTAGCTATTTTTAAATATGATATAGCATCGGCTGTATGCTTATCAGTATTGTAACC
>JAOZOC010000705.1 GCA_029933495.1 Bacteroidales bacterium | reverse complement strand
AGGTATAATCAAACCCAAAGAGAGGTTGAATTGCGAGAGACTGTTCAATCTTGCTATTTTTTGATATGGTTTTCAGAGTATCAACCTGCTGTGATAATAAATTCAGCGAAAACAATAACAATAGTAATATGGCTAATACATTTCTCATATTTAAAAATTCAATCCTATGCCAAAGTGAACACTGAACAGATTGTTATCCCATCCCCAGTTATTGTAAGTTGTGTAGTAATCCTCAATCCAGTTTCCATCTTCATCCTCATAATAATCATAGTAATCTGATGAATAGACCCAAAAATAGTTCTCATACGAAACCGACAAAAAAACTTTTCCGGCAAACCTGTAACTGTACCCGGCTTTTACCTTTCCGAAAATGCCGCTCGAAAAATCATTTATAACCCCTGCAAACAATCTGTGATTCTTCCCGATATGATAAACAAACTGAACTCCTGTTCTAATACCAGGACAAAAAGGAATATCGCATTCATCAAAGTTTAAGAACCCGGAACCGACAAGAATGTCGGTGGAAAAATTGCTTACAGTAATTACTTCACGCTGAAAAGTTGTTATGAATGACCTGGGAACAGGATAACGGTGTTCAAAATTAAAAGCAAGTTCTGAATAAAGATAGTTTTTAGCATGATCTGAATTGGCATTCTGTGAAAATGTTGCAAAATGCATCCAAAATATGACAATTGAAATGACAAAATATTTCATATTAAAAATATATACGAAATCAAATATTATCAGGTTTCAGGGATGCAAATCTAATAAAATTACCGGTAAGTTTCCAAATTCTCCATTATTAATACTTCGATTTAGATGAAAATCATTATTCTTGTCATAAAAAAATCGTTTTGGGGAAAAAGACCTTATGGATGTTTATGAGTTGAAAAGGATAAAAAGTAATAAACTATAGATATTAAACCGAGGCCTTACAAAACTCGGTCATAGCAGAATTATACTCCTTCATAATTCCCTCAATAATCCGGTCGGCAGGTTTTATTTCATCTATCAATCCTGATATTTGCCCTATTTCAAGTTCTCCTTCGTTCACATCTCCTTCAAACATTCCCAGCTTTGCTCTACCTTTTCCCAGCATTGCTGCAAGCTCCTCGCGTGGAGCTCCTCTACTTTCTGCTTCCTTGATTCTACTATAAAACTCATTTTTTATCAATCTTACCGGAACAATTTTTTTCAGGGTTAAGCCTGTGTCGCCATCCCCTGCCGCCAAAACAGCTTTTTTAAATTCAGGATGTGCCGAAGATTCCACAGAAGCAACAAACCGGCTTCCGATCTGAACACCATCAGCACCAAGCACCATAGCTGCAAGCATTGTCCGTCCGGTTCCAATTCCACCAGCAACAATAACCGGAACAGAAACAGCTTTTTTGACCTGAGGAATAAGTGTCATTGTTGTAGTTTCCTCAAAACCGTTATGTCCGCCCGCTTCAAATCCTTCCGCAACAATGGCATCAACACCAGCCTCCTCACACTTTTTGGCAAACTTAACATTTGCAACTACGTGTACGACCGTGATCCCCTTTTCTTTCAGAAAAGCAGTATATTTTTTCGGATTACCGGCAGATGTAAACACAATTTTAACTCCCTCATCAATAATAACCTGAATATGGTCATCCGTCTGGGGATATAAAAGCGGAATATTCACACCAAAGGGTTTATCAGTGGCAGCCTTACAATTTTCAATATGTTCGCGAAGCACATCCGGGTACATTGAGCCTGAGCCAATCAGTCCCAGCCCGCCGGCATTGCTCACGGCAGAGGCAAGTTCCCACCCGCTACACCATATCATTCCTCCCTGAATTATGGGATATTTTATTTTGAAAAGGGATGTTATTTTGTTCATAATTAAATTTTTAGAGTTTCACTGCTGGGATTATATCAGGACTGTTATACAGCTCGTAGGTAATAAACCTGAACATAATTTCAG
>JAOZOC010000704.1 GCA_029933495.1 Bacteroidales bacterium | reverse complement strand
CGATTCTTTCATCTTTTCAAGTGATTTTTCGCAGTTTGTGGAATAATCATAATCCTTATCACTGATATAGGCAACGAAATCATTAAAAATATCATCAGTTATTTCAAATTTACCTGGCGGAGCAATCGAATCATGCTCCCTTTCAAATTTCCCGGCATAATCAAAAAACAGATATTTTACAAAAAGAGAATAGCTTAGACTACTCATTTTCCCCATATCAACCTTAATATCAGGCTCAATGCCACCACCGTCATAAACTGTTCTTCCATTTCTGGTTTTAAAAGCTGTGATAAGTGAATCTGCAATTTCACCCGAATGTCCGTTTTTATCTTTGTGAGAATAATCGATTTTCTGAATGCATCTCCCACTCGGAATATAATATTTGGCAACAGTTACTTTCAACTGTGCGTTATACGAAAGGGGGATTACATTTTGAACAAGTCCTTTACCAAAAGTACGCTGACCTATTACTACTCCACGGTCTAAATCCTGTAAGGCTCCTGTCACTATTTCAGAGGCCGAAGCACTACCGTTATCTACCAGAACAGCCAGAGGAATATCAACATCAGTTGGGGCATTTCTGGTTTTATATGAATAATTCTTACTTTCCAGCTTCCCTTTTGTGCTGACAACCATCTGGCCCTTTTCAACAAATATGTTTGTAATATTAACAGCCTCTTGTAAAAGCCCGCCGCCATTCCCTCTCAAATCAAGAATAACACCTTTTAGATCATTATTTTTTTTCAATTCAAGAAAAGCCATTTTTACCTCATTTCCAGCGTTATGAGTAAAACCTGAAAGTTTAATATATCCGAAGCCATCACCTAAAACACCATAATAGGGAATATTATCAATCTTGACGTTCTCTCTCGTAAACTCCTTTTCTATTGGCTCGGTAACACCCTCACGTTCAATAAGAAGTGTCACTTTCGTTCCGGGCTGACCTTTCAAAATAGCACTGACCTCACTAGATGTTTTGCCCTTTGCCGATTTACCGTCAACCTCAAGAATTTTATCACCGGCCTTCAGGCCTGCGAGCTGGGCCGGCTTTCCCTCATAAGGCTCGGAAATAACAACCCAGTCATCACGCATCTGTATCATTGCTCCTATTCCCCCATATTCGCCGGTAGTGATAAATCTTACATCTTCGATATCCGACTCAGGAATATAAACTGTATATGGATCAAGCGATTCAAGCATTGACTTGATGCTTATTTCAGCAAGATTACCCGGCTGAATATCATCAACATAGTTAATATCCAACTCCTTCATTACTGTCGCATAGATATCTAGATTTTTAGAAATCTCAAAATTATTTTCGCTTTGCCCAAAAACAGATGAAGAGAATATAAGAAGATAAATAACCGACAAATTGATCAGAGTCAATTTCATCTTTTCCATATTTTTATAAATTACTGATTGTTTCATTTTATTATATATTTGATATTATATATTTTTAAACTGTCAATTAATCCAATCACGGAACAGGGTCATAACCACTGCCTCCCCAGGGATTGCACGACAAAAACCGCTTAAGTGCCAGCCATCCTCCTTTAAAAGGTCCAAACTTTTTAATTGCCTCCACACCATATGATGAACAAGAGGGTGTATATCTACAGGAAGCAGCAAAATATGGCGAAATGGCCACCTGATAAAACCTTATCAGTAAAATAAAAAATTTACCCAGCAGTTTTTTCATATTCAGATTTACAACGCTCCAAAGCTACTATTATTTTCTCTTCAATCTCATTATACGAGACAATATCGTTTGAAACATATAATAAAGCTAAAACGCAGGTTTTATCTCTTTCTCTCAAAAACTCATACAAAGATTCCTTATTTTTTCTGTATGCCTCTCTTATTCGCCTTTTTAGCAAATTACGATCAACCGCCCGTTTAAACTTACGCTTTGGCACAGAAATAAGCACCTGAGCAGGATATTTACCTT
>JAOZOC010000703.1 GCA_029933495.1 Bacteroidales bacterium | reverse complement strand
TTCTCCATTCCACATACTCAATCCGTCACCATACGAAGCAAACCAAATATTCTGTTGTTCATCCTCAACTATACTCCATACATATTCATTAGCTCCTGTTTCAGTAGTGAAATTTTCAAAAGCATTGCTATATTTTCGATAGAATCCTGTTTCAGTGGCAATCCAGAGATTATTTTCTGTATCAATCAGGAGTTTATTTATATAGTTGAATTTCTTTTTGTATTCAATCTTCCCTAAGCCATCAATAACAATAATTTTCTTCTGGCCTAATCCAAAATAGGCATTGTTGTTATAATCAAAGTCTCCAAAACTTATATTTTTATCTTTGTTAAAACTGTAATAAACCCTAAACAGATTATTGGTAGTGTCTGGCTGATAAATATTATTACCGTCAAACATAAATATTCTTCCTGATTTATCTTTCCTTATTCTTCCTTTGAAATTATTAGAAAAAAGTGATATGGAATCTTTCGATATACAAAATAATGTACTGTCAATAGTACTAATCCAGTATTTATTGTAAGTGTCCTCTTTAGCAATAGTATATATTTCATGTTTCTTAATCAATGTGGCAAGAATTTGTATCAGGATTGTATCATAAGGAGCAATATATATTGGCATACCATTACTTTGGAGAATACAAAATTCTTTTTCGGTAAACCGGGGAACTATTATATTACTTCTTCCCGATTTTATTGTATCATTTAAAATTACAGTGCTAAACTTCCCATTATAAAGTCGTGAAGTACCAATTAAAGAAGAAAAATAAATTGCACCTTCACCATCTTCTATTATCCATCTAATATGATTTGAAAGCAACCCGTCATTAACTGTATAATTTTTAAACTCTTTCCCATCAAACCGACTCACGCCTCCTTTTGTTCCCAGCCATAAATAGCCTTTACTGTCCTGGATCATTGATATAACCTGGTTTTGTACGAGGCCGTCTTTGACAGTGTAATGGCGGTAGCTGTATTCCTGAGAGAAAAGGCTGAAATACAAAAGTAGAAAAAAATAGGCAGAAGTAGTCGTATGTTATTGATAAAGAAATGTATAAGCCCAAGTGCAGTGTAAAGATGGTTAGAGGATTTCATTGCTGCCGGATATAATTATTTTACAAACACCTTTCCACTTCCCAGGCTTATGCCGGCAGCTTTCACTTTAATCAGATATACACCTTTTCTCAAATCACATGCATCAACAGTCTGGAATTTGGTATTTGCAGGGAAATTGATCTCTTTTACTACCTGCCCGGAAATATCATAAATAAAAATATTTTTAGATGAATTGAGATAGTTTACGGGACATTGTATTGTAAATGAGCTTTGCGCAGGATTGGGATAGATATTAAGGTTATATGACAACTGATTTTCCACTCCTGTAAGATTGACAGAGATGATCAAAGGTTCACAAAAATCGCTCTCCCCACAAACATTAACGGATTTTACTTTCAAAATCACCTCTCCCGAAAATGAAGGATCAAACATAACTTTTATTTTTGTAATAGTATCTGTGGCAAAGACCATTGCAGCAGAATCAGGTGTTAGTTCCCAAATATAATCATTAGCATTGAGAGCTGTGGTTTCATAAAAAGCAACTAAGGAGATTGATGTATTAATCACTATAGGTCCGTCAGGTAATTCGGGAATCTCAGGCTCATAAGCAACTTTGATATAATCAGTTTTTAATATCTCATCGCTGTTTGTCCCGTCAGAAACAATCAGCGAAACATCATATTGTCCTGTCAAATTGTAAGTAACAACAGGGTTTTGTTCTGTGGATGAAGAAGGTTCTCCTCCCGGGAACGACCATTCCCACGAAGTAATGTTTCCTGTCGAAAGATCGCTAAACTGAACCTCGCTGCCTTCACAAATATGAAAAGGATTGCCAATGAATGCTGCATTAAGCAGTGATTTATCAACATAAACACCATCATGTCTGACGTTATATT
>JAOZOC010000702.1 GCA_029933495.1 Bacteroidales bacterium | reverse complement strand
GGCAAATGTTGAAGTCTTCGGGTTAAAAGATTTGAAAACATTCAAATATTCGCCATACAGGGCAAAGATAAGCAGTGGGATTAAATCGGAACAGGACTGGTTTGAGGTTGAGGTTGAGGTTGCTTTTGGTGATATGGCTCTGGAGTTGAAGAGTATTAGAAGGGCTGTCCTGCGTCAGGAAAAATATATCCAGTTAAAAGATGGCAGCGTCGGGATATTGCCCGAGGAGTGGCTGAATAAGTTGCAACGATATTTCAGAGCAGGCGAAATTAAGGATGATAAGTTGCAAATCTCAAAGCTGAAATTTTCAATCATTGATGAGCTTTTTGAGGATATTGACAATACCGAAATAATTAAAGAACTGGCTGAAAAGAGACGAAAACTAAAAAATATTGAAAATATAAGTACAATCAGGAAACCACGCGAGATTACAGCCACACTCCGTGATTATCAAAAAGAAGGATTGAACTGGCTAAATGTGTTGAATGAGATGGGCTGGGGTGGTATTCTGGCCGATGATATGGGGCTGGGGAAAACATTGCAGGTTCTCACCCTGCTGCAGAAACAGGTAAAGAAAAATAAAAAACCAAACCTGATTATTGTTCCTACAACGCTGCTTTTCAACTGGGAAATAGAATTGAAAAAGTTTGCACCTAAGCTAACATATCATTTTTATTACGGGATAAACCGTGACAAAGAGATAAAATATTTTAAAAAGTATAGTATTATTTTAACAACATACGGAGTTTTGGTTCGCGATATTAAATTCCTTAAAGAGTTGAAGTTTAACTATATTATTCTTGACGAATCGCAGGCTATTAAAAATCCTTCATCGTTGCGTTATAAAGCGGCTTTTTTGCTTAAAGCTGCAAACAAACTGACACTTACGGGAACGCCAATCGAAAACAGCACTTTTGACCTTTACGCCCAAATGAATTTTGTAAATCCGGGATTTTTAGGTCCGATGGAATCTTTCCGTGAATACTATTCTAAAGCTATTGATAAAGAGGGTAATGTGGAAGTGTCAAGGGAATTAAGTAAGTTGATTAGCCCATTTATTTTAAGGCGGACAAAAGAACAGGTTGCCAAAGACCTTCCCGAAAAAACCGAAACTATCCTGTTTTGCGAAATGGGGGATGGGCAACGTAAGGTATATGATGCTTTCAGAAATAAATACAGGAATCAGCTACTTGGAAGGATTGAAACGGAAGGGCTTGGAAAATCTAAAATTTATGTTCTTGAAGGTTTGATGAAACTTCGGCAGATATGCGATTCTCCTGCCATACTTTCAGAAGAGAAGGATTATGGTAATCAGTCGGTTAAAATAGAGGAACTTGTCAGACATATAAACGAAAAAACCTCAAATCATAAGATCCTTGTTTTCTCACAATTTGTCAGAATGCTGAAACTTATAAAAGAAGAACTGATAAGAGATAAGATAGATTTTGAATATCTCGACGGGCAAAGTTCCAAAAAGCAACGTGAAGACAGTGTTAACCGTTTTCAGGAAAATGCCGAATGTCGTGTTTTTCTTATTAGTTTAAAAGCCGGTGGTGTCGGGCTTAATCTCACCGCCGCCGACTATGTTTACATTGTTGACCCATGGTGGAATCCGGCTGTCGAAAACCAGGCAATCGATCGTACACACCGTATCGGACAGGGAAAAAAGGTTTTTGCATACAGGATGATCTGTAAAAATACCGTTGAGGAGAAGATACTTAACCTTCAGGCTAAAAAGAAGAAGATTGCAGCCGATATCATCTCTACTGATGAAAGTCTTGTAAAGAAACTTACGGTTAAAGATATTAAAGAGTTATTTAGTTAAGGTGAAAGGACAAAGGGATAGGTTAATTTTTCACCACCTTCCCGCTCCCCAGACTCCTGCCTCCAACAATCATCCTGACATAGTAAATCCCTATCTGCCAGCCCTGCACATTTATGGTTACCGTTTCCACACCT
>JAOZOC010000145.1 GCA_029933495.1 Bacteroidales bacterium | reverse complement strand
AAATGAGAGTAGCAATTAACGGATTTGGCAGAATAGGACGTTCTGTATTCAGAATTCTGAATAGCAGAAAAGATATTGATGTCGTTGCAGTCAACGACCTGTTTGATGATGATGTACTGGCTTATTTGCTAAAGTACGACACAGTTATGAAGGGCTTTGGACAGGATGTTAAACTGGAGGGTGACTATCTGATAACTCCACATGAGAAGGTGAAGATGCTTGCTGTCAGAGACCCAAATGAACTGCCCTGGAAAAAACTTAAGGTTGATGTAGTTGTTGAGGCAACAGGTATTTTCAGAACAAAGGAGAAACTTATACCTCACCTGAATGCTGGTGCCAAAAAGGTAATTTTAACTGTTCCAGCCAAAGGTGAGATTGATTATACAGTTGTTATTGGTGTTAATGATGATGGTCTGAAACCGGAACACAGAATTATTTCAAATGCCAGTTGTACAACCAACTGTCTTGCTCCAATGGCAAAAGTTCTGAATGATAATTTTGGAATAGTTGAAGGTTTGATGACTACAACGCATGCTTATACAAACGACCAGCGCCTTGCCGATGTTCCTCATAAGGACTGGAGAAGGGGACGGGCTGCTGCCGAGAATATTATCCCGACAACAACCGGAGCTGCAGTTGCAGTTGGTATGGTTATTCCGGAATTAGCCGGTAAGCTTGACGGTATGGCTTCAAGAGTTCCTGTGCCTGACGGCTCAATAGTTGACCTTGTAGTTGAGGTTGAAAAAGATGTGACTTTAGAGGATGTACATGCTGCCATAAGAATGGCTTCACGCTCCGACAGAATGAAGAATGTTCTTCTGTACTCAGAAGATAAGTTGGTTTCGTCCGATATTGTCGGGAATACCTACTCTTCAATCTATGACTCTGAATTTACAAGGGTTCTTGGAAAACGCATAATCAAAACTCTGAACTGGTACGACAACGAATGGGGTTATTCCAACAGGGTTGTGGATTTAATCTGTATGCTGAAGAAATTTGAGGGAGAAGGATAGCAGATTTATAAATAATAATACTTTATAGCAGGCTGCCGGAATTAGTTTTTCGGTGCCCTGTTTTTCTGTTTTTATCCCTATCATAAACAAGCCTGACCTTTATTTCTTAAAAAACAAGCAGGAATCGCCATAGCTTAAAAAGCGGAAATCGTGTTTAAATGCATAATCGTAAACATCTTTCCATCTTTCACCAATGAAGGCTGAAACTAAAAGAAGTAGTGTGCTTTGTGGCATATGAAAGTTAGTTATGAGTATGTTCGGAATTCTATATTTATAACCAGGAACTATTATAAGCCGGGTTTTCCCTGAAATAACCTCCATATTATTTTCATTCATAAGCTTTAGCACTGCGGTTAAGGATTTCTCAGCGGGAATATTTTTATCGTATTTGGGATTATACGGGTCCCATTGTTCTATATTTATTGATTTGGATTTATCGCCATCAACAAGCACCTTTACTCCAAACCAGTATAGACTTTCAATGGTTCGTGTGGTTGTAGTACCAACGACAATGATGTTTTTGTCAGAATTTTGTAAAATATTTTCTATTGTCTTTTTCCTGATATAAATATGTTCGGTATGCATTTCGTGCTCCCTTATATCGGAAGTGCTTACCGGTTTAAAAGTTCCTGCACCCACATGAAGAGTAACTTTATCAAACGAAATGTTCTTTTGTAGTAATTTATCAAAAACTTCATCAGTAAAATGAAGACCGGCAGTAGGAGCGGCAACTGAACCTTCTGTCTTAGCATAAACTGTTTGATAACGGTATTTGTCTGCTTCAACTGCCTTTCGGTTCAAATAGGGTGGGAGAGGGATTATCCCGGAATGTATTAAAATATCAGAAAAGGTCAGCCCGGCAGGCTCCCAGGTAAATTTAATTAAAGAAAATGACTGATGCTGCTCAACTCTTTCTGCCATAAGAATGGCTTCCTTAGTATTGTATGGAAATGGTTTTCGCAACTGACCGGATTTCCATTTCTTGGAATTTCCTACAAGACATTTCCACACAATCCCTGATTGCTGTTCAAATGCCTGTTGTATTTCCCTGGTTGGCTCCATCGGTTCCAGGCAAAAAATCTCAATGTTTGCTCCTGTCTCTTTCTCAAATAATAGCCGGGCCTGAATCACTTTTGTTTCATTGTAAATCATCAGGCTGTTTTCAGGAAGCAATTCTGAAATGTGTTTAAATGTACTTTCTGATATTTTGTCGTTTCTGTAAACAATCAGTTTTGACTCATCACGCTTATCCAAAGGAAATTGTGCTATCCTCTCCTTAGGCAGGAAGTAATTAAAATCTTTAATGTTTATTTGCGGTATCTTTTGCATTTTCAGGCTGTAAAAGTAATATAAATCCAAAATAAACCTGACATTCATATGCAGATTTAGTGTATTTGTGATTTTAGTTTCAACTACAAACAGAAAAGAGGCGGTACCAAACGGAACCAGCCTCTTTCGCTAACTAATAATTTTTATTATTTTTCAACAGGATTATTTACAACCCATTCGTTGTAAGCTCCTTCATAAACTTTCACATCTTTATATCCAAGGATGGTTGTAAAAGCAAAATACACAATCCCTGCACGTGTGCTGGTCCCGCAATATAAGATAATCTCTTTATCACCAGTTGCTCCAACACCTTTTGCAATATTTGCAATTTCACCTTTTGTTTTTAGAACACCATTCTCTTTCATTATTTGAGTGTACTCCATATTTTTGGCACCCGGGATATGTCCTTTACTAACAGGTTTAGTTGAAGTTCCGTGATATTCATCCGGTGGCCTGACATCTATCAGTACCGCGCTGGCTTTGTGCGCTTTTACATAACTCTCATCTACAAATATTGATTTGTTTATGTTGGGAGTAAACGTTGTTGCCTTAACCGGTGTTGGTGCTTTTGTAATAGGTAATCTTGCTGCTTGCCAGCTTTTCAGATCTCTATGCAAAAGCTTCACATTTTCAACACCAAGATATTTCAGAATCCAGTAAAATCTTCCGGCATATTTCATTTTCCCATCATCATAAACCACGATCAGGCCTTTTCCGTCAATTCCGGCCTTACCAAGGATTGCAGCAATATCCTCAGGACTTTTCAATATCCCTTTTGGCTCTGTATCACTGACCAGTTTTTTCAGGTCGATGTTAGTAGCATTTTTAAGATGAGATTTTTTAAAATCTGCCGGTTTACGAACAGAAACGATAGTAAGCTTTTCTTTTGCTTTTAATTTTTTACCAAGATCGGCTGCTGTGATCATATCACCTTGTGCAGCGAGAAACTGAGTTGCGAGTAAAATCACTACAAAACTCAGTACAAATAATTTGATATTTTTCATAATATTTTTATTTAAAGTTTATTAATTTTTTATTAAAACTTTGCCTGTATTTGGACCATAATTGCATCGTTTGGAAATTCTACCGAAGCAGTTTCCTCAGCATTGTACAGATAGTTAACCTGTATTCTTGTCCAGTCGTTCAGGAAATAGTTTATTCCAAAAGTGATTGTTGTTTGAATAAAATCCTGTTCTACAAAAAGATATTGATAGGTTGTATTGTCAGGGCTGTACACCTCATATTTAACAACAGGCTGAAGTCTCCAGGGTGTCATATACATAGCCTGTACAAAAAATCCGTTTTTGTTAAATGTCAGACTGTCGGGAGCTGCTGATGTTGATTTTCCACCACATCCACCACCGCTGGTAACTTTTCCTTCGTCTATGCCAGCAAGGTATTCACCCTGAAACAAGAAGTTTTTGACTTTAACACTAATATCGGCACCATAGCGTGTCCTTGTTTTTTGAATCTGGTCTGTTTTTTTAACATCTTGTTTTCCTGTTCTGTAACTACCACCTACACTTAGCCATTCCCAGGGAGAAATAACTAGGCGAGCTGCTATATCCTTATATTTATTATCATCCCAATGATTCAATCCTGACCCGTTAAGGATAGCAATATTATATTTAAAGAAATCTTTTTTCCCAAACAAGCTATCAGAACTACCAAAAATCATAAATCCCATATCACGAAATGGCGTTGCCAGATTATTAACTACGGTCGATCTGCGAATAGTGTGTAAAGCGTGACAAGGTGTATTCAGCTCAAGACCAACAGGTCCTTTGAATTGTCCTATGGTAAATTTTGCATACTTTCCAAATGGCGCATAGGTGATAAATGCGTCCAGCAAATATGGATTCCCGGTTGTTACCGGGCTAAATTCGGCCATCACATAATAGCTTACATCATAAGGGATAGAACCCATAACACCAATTCTTGCCCTTTTAAAATAGAAACTGTTTGGTTTGTTAAGTGTATTGAGGTTTTTGTCTGTATCAAAAAAGTAATTGTCATAATCGGCTTGTAGATATCCAACTACCTGCACTCCTTCGTCAGAGTCGCTCTCCATACATCCCTGTCCCTTACTAATAAACGGGGATAAAAGTCCAAAGAGAAGAAAAACTATTATTGTCTTTTTCATAAGTAAAAATTTATTATTATTTATAACCTCCGGTTTTATAATGAAACAAACAGCAGGAATTTATCATCCTGCTGTCTGACTAATCATTATTAACTTATTTCGTTGCATATTCATAGTTCTCAGGGCCATGCCAATGAGGTTTGCCAGCAGCTTCCAGTTCATCATACTTAAGTCTGTTTACACCAAAAAGAATACTCTTGGCATCATAACCTACAACATTGAGCCATGCAGTAACCATTGAAGATGTTTGGCCGGTGAAGCAGTAAACGAGTGTAGTTTCTTCAGAATCTACGGCTTTCACTTTGTCGTCAGCAAATGAAATGGGCTTCAACTGATATGCACTTGAGAAGTGACCAAAAGTAGTAAAGTCATCTGCTGCCCAAAAATTATGAATCTGGTAATCGGATTGATGACCAAAAACATCATCAGACGAGATTGCTTTAAATCCATTGTTTAACATAAGTTGCACTCTCTCGGCAAGAATAGCTGCACCTTCGGTAGCAGTTGATTCCCATGAAGGGTTTGCAAAAGATTCAAGGGCTGGTGATGCATCTGTTTTCCATTCTGAGGGGTAATCATCGGCCAAATCGCCAACATTGCTAGCCCATGGGCCTTCAAATTGTGGATTCCAACCAGCTATTCCAAACTTCAATACAGCAGCATCAGGATATCCTGATAAACGTAATGCCATTACAGCATGACCTGCAGTTTGACCAGTTTTACAAACAACAAGGATTTTCTTCCCTCCGGCATTAGCTGCTGCAGTTATTACGTTTTTCAGTTCGACGTTAACTGATCCTTTAATGTGTCCGTCAGCAAAATCACCAGCAGAGCGGATGTCCATTACATACCAGTCGGGAATTGTGAAATCATTCAAATCAACCACTGCGTTGGCAGGCTTTACCCAGCCATCAACAAGAACGTCTGTAAGATCTAAGCCCTCAGCAACCATGTAATTTTTCAGGTCAGCATAAGTACCTTTTTTTGTTGTGTCATCATCGTCGTCATCCGTTTTCTTGCAACTACTGATTACTATTGTCGGAACAATAAGTAAAATTAGAAAATAATTCAAATACTTTTTCATAACATTTTAATTTTAAGTGATTTAATAATATATTTATATAGTTCAAATTATTAGCATCCGCCAGCCTCTTCCACCTCTTCGTGTCCTCCGAGAGCGTCAAGGTCTTTTTCATAAATTTCAGGGTAAGTCAATTCCCATTTTTTCCATCCTCCTTTTAGTACAGTAACATTTTTATATCCTAATTCCTGGATTGATTTGGCCGCAAGAATACTTCTGCCACCTTTTTTGCATATCAGGACAAACTCTTCATTTTTCTCCGGTAAGTAGAATCCCTCATTCATCCAGAAATCTTCATTGCTGATTTTAAATTCCAGAAGGCCACGGGGTATGTTGATTGATCCGGGTATATATCCGTGATAGAACTCAGTGGGTTCTCTCACATCAATGAGATTAAAGATATCCCCACTATCAATTTTGGCATTTAATTCCTCAGCTGAAATAAACACAATTCCATTTGATACTGCGTTAACCTTTTCGTCAACATCAGCATAGGTTCCTGTTTTGTCACAACTCATCAATGAAATGATAAGAAGCAATACGAATAATCCTAAAGATGATTTGATAATTTTCATGATAAATGTGTTTTTTATTATTTAGTTTCTTTGTTTTTATTTTTCTCTTCCAGTCTGATTTTCTTTTTCAGAAGCTCTCTTTCGGCAAGTCGTCTGTCAGTTGTATCTATAATGAAACCTTCAAAGCAATGAATTTCGCCATCCACATAAACAGGTGAAAGTGTTAGTGTATGGTAACCTTCTGAGCCATCCTTGCAAATTCGTTTAACTTCTCCATGGTTTATTGTTTCGCCCTTTAAAACTTTTGCAACGGTTGCCTCAAGTTCTTTAAAGTCTTCATCAGTGCGGCTCAGTTTGTAGTGCTTACCTATTATTTCATCTCTTGAATCGTACTTGTACAAATTCAACCAGGCGTCATTCGCTTCCTTATATAACCCGTCCTCACCTATGCAGAAATATCCTGCGGAGCTATTGGTTATTGCATCCCTGAAATAGGTTTCTCGTTTTACACCAAGTTTTCCCTCAACATCTTCAAGCGCTTCATCAAGAATGTGGCTCTTTTCATCTCCTGCTTTAAATTTATCTTTAATATCCCTTAATGCTACTTCCATCTCTTCTTCAATCACGATTTTTATCTCCTTATCTTCCATCTCTTCCCAACCGGTGATCATAGCTTTTATACTTGAAAGTGAATTTACACCTGTAACAGTAGTAAGATATACGTGTGCAATTATAAAGGCCAGCAGGATATAGGCACCAAATGTGTGAATCAGGGCAACAGTTTCTAATCCTTCGAGTTCAATCCCAAATTTTGGATAATGGAAATATAGATAGAGAAAACCTGTTAAAACCATTATAGGGATTACTAAAATTTTTAATCCGAGATAAATCATTCTTTGCAGCGGATTAAATTTATTGTAAACTGTTTTGTTTGTAGGGTGAGGAGCATTCTGGAAGATACCACCAATATAGTACATAAATTGTTCTTTTAACAATTTTGTGGTTGGGATGTATTGTCTCCATTCTCCTGAAGTGGCATGCCAAAAGATAGCAAAAACAATCAGAATAAGAAATGCCCACGCAGCCATAGTGTGCCAGTTTACAGCATTTTCGAATCCAAACAATTCATATGATCCATGAATTTCAAAGCCTGTAAGTCCAAGGAATCCTATTGTTAAGGCTTGTGACCAGTGCCAGAATCTTTCGAATATTTTATATATATATATCTTTTCCATTTTTCCCTCCTATTGATTTGATTCTTTTTGAAAAAAGCATTTTTTTCTTAAAATTCGTCTGAGTATTGCGTGGAATGCTACACCTGCAAGAGCTCCAAGGATTACGATAATCCCAAAGCCATCAAGAAATCTACTCCTGTCTCTGCCAGGTAAATAAAAATCGGTGAGGTTTGCGAGTCTGCTATCATTTCGGGTATGACAATCAACACATTTTAAGGTTTCCTCTTTTTTAGATACCATATGATTTAATGGCCAGTACATTTCTGTTTCTACAAAATCGTATTCCCCACTGTAAGGTAAACCAAGGTAATCCATACCTGCCTGACTGGCCAAATTCCAGTCAAAATCTTTCCAGTAAGCACTGTCACCTACATTTGGCGACCACAAT
>JAOZOC010000701.1 GCA_029933495.1 Bacteroidales bacterium | reverse complement strand
GCTCTGTCGGAATATATTTTTACAGCTCTTGTCTCAAAATCCATTGCAGCCGAAATTGCAGAAGCTTCAAAACTTGCAGCAGAGATTTCTTTCTTTATTTCATCAGTAAGAATTAGCATTGCAGTCTCTTCGTCGGCAGCTTCTGTATGTTCACCGGGTTTTATAAATGTCCCGTCTTTCATATACGACTTGTACTGCTCTGCAAGGAATTTGATATGTTCATCTTCCTCTTCTGCCATCATAGTAAATATCTTTTTAGCTGCTTCACTTTGCGATTGCTTTGCAACTGTTGAATAGAAAGCTTTACCTCTTTTTTCGAGAAGAATGGCTTCCTTAAGTATATCTACGGTTGATTTTACTGACATAACTATTTGTTTTTAAGGTTTGTATTACAATTAGTAAAATAAAAAATATTTAATTTATTGTTGAGCAAATTTATATATTTTTGAGGATTATCAACAAAAAACATTGATTATTGTTCAAATATTGATACCAATAGTAATTTTTAAGATATTATGGAGGATAAGATAAAACAACTTTTTACAGACTGGGCAGGGGAGGAGCCAGTTTATATTAAAGCTCTTCCAGAGTCCGGCTCAATTCGTAAATATTTCAGAATCAAAGGAGTGGAAAAGCAGGCAATTGCTGCTTTTAATCCTGACTTAAAAGAGAATGATGCTTTTTATTATTTCACAGATCACTTTTTGAAAAACGGGCTTAATGTTCCTGAGATATTTGCTAAGAATACGGAAGAGGGGATTTATCTGTTACAGGATTTAGGAGATACAACATTATTCTCTTTATTGACAGATGTGGACAGAAAGAAGGGGATACCAGATAACATTATTAAACTGTATGAGCAATCGTTGGTAGAGCTTCTCAAATTTCAGGTTGTTGCTTCAAAAAATTTGGACTATTCTGTCTGTTATCCGCGTGCTGCTTTCGACAGGCAGTCAATGCAGTGGGACTTGAATTATTTTAAATATTATTTTCTAAAATTGGCAGATTTCTCATTTCACGAGCAGAAGTTAGAGGATGATTTTAATAATCTGATGAATTATCTTGAAGGTGCCGATTCTGATTATTTTATGTTCCGCGACTTTCAGGCGCGCAATGTTATGATTTATGATGATAAGCCCTTTTTTATTGATTACCAGGGTGGCCGGAAAGGTTCTTTGCAATATGACCTCGCTTCGATGCTTTTTCAGGCAAAAGCAAGGTTGCCTCAAAGCCTAAGAGAAGATTTGCTGAATTTTTATATTAGTAATTTGAAAGAATATATCAAAGTTAATGATAAAGAGTTTGTTGAATATTATTACGGATTTGTTCTTATCAGGACATTGCAGGTTCTTGGAGCTTATGGATACAGAGGCTATTTTGAAAGAAAGCCCCATTTTGTTGAAAGTATAGAATATGCTGTTGAGAATCTGAAGTGGCTTATAGAAAATGTAAGTATTCCGGTTGATACTCCGGAGCTTACAAAATGTTTGAATGAGATTACCCGGCAGGATAGATTCAAACAAAAGAGAAAGTCGAGTAATATTTTGACAGTTGAGATAAACAGCTTTTCATTCAAGAAAGAAATTCCTGAGGATAAAAGCGGGAATGGTGGAGGTTTTATCTTTGATTGCAGAGCATTACCAAATCCCGGAAGATATGAGCAGTACAAGAGTATTACAGGTAAAGATAAACCTGTAATTGATTTCCTGAAAAATGAACCTGAGGTTTTGAAATTTTTAAATAATGTGTATGAAATCATTGATCAATCTGTTGATAATTATATCGAAAGAGGATTCGGACACTTAATGGTGAACTTTGGTTGTACTGGCGGACAGCACCGTTCAGTATACAGCTCCGAAAATCTTTATGCACATCTGAAAAGTAAATATGATATTAATTTGATTTTGACCCACAAAGTTATTGGGGAATGGTGAATTTTAACAACATAAAAATAGAGCTTGCCCTT
>JAOZOC010000700.1 GCA_029933495.1 Bacteroidales bacterium | reverse complement strand
AATAAATGAGAAAAGCAAGAAAAAAGTGAAAAAGAATTAATTTGAAAGTTCATTGGCGGGAAGTTAGCAGTTCACAGTCGGCAGTCCACAGTCTGCAGTTTGCGGTCGGCAATCGACAATCGACAGTCGGCAGCCTGCCCGGATTCGCAAAGCGAGACGGGTCGGCAATCTTCAGTCGAGAGATTTCGATGACAAGTGTTCAGGTTTGTATTTTACTTTTACTTTGTTGTCCGGCTTACCACTTCCAGGTATTATCATCCCTATTTGAATCAGGGATGAGGTCGCTGCCAAGTATAACCTTTTTAAAAATTTTGCCTTCTGGCAGTTCAACTACTGTGACATGATCACCATCCTTCCAAACGGAAGCATTCACGGTTATCTTTCCATCCGAATCGTCATCCGCAAACCAATGAATTTCAACAGGAACAGGCATAACACCATTTTTTGAAATCGCAACCCTGTTGCCTGTCACTTCCATTATAGCCAGGTCAGGATAACCGAAATCAAAAAACCAGGGCTTAAAAAACCAACTTAGGCTTTCGCCCGTTACATCTTCAAAGGTGTAGAAAAAATCATAAGGGACAGGATGTTTACCATTCCATCTGCTCATATATTCTAAAAGGGCTTTTTTAAACAGATCATCACCGAGGGTCATTCTAAGCATCGAATATGCAATAGCAGGCCGTGTGTAAGCAGAAGTTCTCGCACTCGAATAGTTATTATGCTGATATGTGGGGACAATCAAAGGAAGCTCATAATCCTTACCGGCAGCGTACAGATAACTTCTAACTTCTCTTTGCATATATTTTGTTTCAGGATTATATTCAGGAAGAAATCCTTCGGGCAGATATGAAGCCCATCCTTCATCCATAAATGCCCATTTACGTTCGTTTGTGCCCATATAAAAAGGAAAGTAGGTATGCGAAATTTCATGAAAAAGCAATCCTGCAAAACTTTCAAATCGTTTTGGAGCACCGTTGTTTGCCATCATCGGAGACTCCATCCCTCCACCGTTGCTTCCGGCACAGAAAGAGGTCATATGCGGATAAGGAAATGCCACACCGGGAAGTTCAAAGGACATATATCTGACTGATGCTGCAGTAATCTCAGCACCTCTGTCCCAATTCACAAGACTGTCAGGATAAACGGCCTCTGCAAACACTCTTCGCATAGAGGTTGAATCGACAACAACTCCGGCTCCGTCCCAATTTGATTTATTTGTAGCAAGAAAAGTAACATCAGGAACATTGGTTGCAACATAATGCCATGTGTGACTTTTTGCTTTTTTAGTCAGTTTGGTTTTCTCCGATTCCTGATAATCGTAAATACTGATAATTTCCTCACTGGTTTTAGCAGTATTAAAAAGTTTAAGGACATCTTCTGTTAATATATCATCTGCATTCTGTAATTCTCCTGTTGCCCTTACAAGATAATCGCCTGGTACGGTTATATTTACATCAAAGTTGTTGAAATCATTATAAAACTCAACCATTCCCAGATACTCAACCATATCCCAGCCGTCAATGTCGTCATAAACAGCAATTTGAGGATACCAGTAAGCAATAAAATAGTGACCGTCATCGTATTTCCCCATTCTTAAGGCTCTTTTGACCGGAATCTGAAAATTCCACTCCATTTCAAAGATTTCCGAACTTCCCGGAGGAATAACCTTTTTTAGCCGGATATTTTTATTGGTTATTTCCCAACGATTACCCTCACTTAGATCATACTCTTCACCTCCAGCAGAGAATTTTGTAATTTCCTCTCCATCTGTCAAAACCTCAGGTGGCATTGGAAACTGGCGTGCATTTCCCATTTTAAACAGGTTTTGATATAATCTTAAAACAATCCTGTGTAATGTGTCAGGGCTGTTATTGAAATATATTATTGAAGCTTTTCCGATAATTTTATCCTCCTTTGTATCCAACTCGACATCAATTTTATAATCGGCACTATTTTGCCAGTA
>JAOZOC010000144.1 GCA_029933495.1 Bacteroidales bacterium | reverse complement strand
TGCTATCGGTTAATATAATCAATAACCATCTTGAGCTAATTAAAAAGCGTACCAGCCAGACGATTATAATTTATTTATCATATTTGTGGATCAAAATAACATTCGGGTACTTTGGGCTATGGAAACCTATCGCTATTTGGTTTGGCGATGCACTCAAAACAAATTGGGAGATAGGGCCGGTCTCAATTTCTTTCGAAGGAATTATTACTTTCTTTCTTGTATTGATTGTTACATTTACACTGTCAAAAATTATTTCTGTTATTCTTTCTGAGGAGGTCTTTCCTCGTATTGTATTACCGCGTGGTGTGCCTGATGCTATTATTAAGGTGATAAGTTATGCAATTATTGCTTATGGATTGTATGTTGCTTTCGAGTCAGCTGGTGTTGATTTTAAACAGTTTGGCCTGATCGCCGGTGCTCTTGGTGTTGGTATTGGTTTTGGATTGCAAAATATTGTAGCTAACTTTATTTCCGGCCTTATTTTATCATTTGAAAGGCCTATACAGGCCGGAGATACTATTGAAGTGGGGCTCCTAATGGGTGAAGTAAAAGATATTGGAGTTCGTGCCAGTACAGTGAAGACTTTTGATGGTGCTGAGGTGATTGTGCCAAACAGTAACCTGATTTCAAATGATGTTATCAACTGGACCCTGTCTGACAGGAAAAGAAGACGGATTGTAAAGGTTGGAACTGCTTACGGTACAGACCCGCATGAAGTTCTGGAATTGATTTACAGGGTCGCTAATGAACACCCCAGTGTGCTGAAGAATCCTAAGCCCTGGGCAACTTTTGACGGCTTTGGTGACAGCTCTTTAAACTTTACTATACGTTTCTGGGCAACTTTTGATTCAGGACTAACAGTCCAGAGTGAGGTTGCAATGAATATATACGATGCTCTTATTGAGGCCGGTATTGAAATACCGTTCTCGCAACATGATCTTCATATTAAAAGCTTCGATCCAACGGTTCAGGCTACTATTTTTCCCTGGACAAAGAAAGAGGATGATAAGAATATAACCTCAAAGAAGAGTAAAACAACAAAGAAAGAGATTAGACCCGATAATGATGATGAACCGGCAGTATAAAACCTACCGGCTCTGTTTTTAAAACTTATTTTCCAAATCTGAATATCAGGCCGGCTGTAAAGTCGCCTTCCAAAATTGTTGAACTTGTACTAATACCTGCACTACATCCCGAACCACCTGTTCCGATACCGCAAAAAACTCCTGCACCATTAAAGTACATAGGCATCAGGAATCTTCCCTGAAGTCTTATGCCAATTATGTCGGATATCCAGATTTTGGCACCGCCGCCAAGTGCAACCGAGAAACGTACGGCATCATCAATATCATTTACTTTGGAATCAAACCAGGTTGCACCCATTGAAAACAGCCCGTAAGGTTTGACTTTATTCATATCCATCTCCCAGATACCGCCTAGCTGGAAATAGTTAACATTAACGTCGAATGTTCTTGCAAAATCCTCATATCCGTAATTTGGTCTGAAAGTAGCGTTGCTTTGCATCTGGTTCCACGAAAACTCTACCTGAACATCCGGTCTTATTTCTTTACTTATTGCCAAACCGTAATTTCCATTATCGCTTATTCTGAGTTCGCCTTCATAAACCCTTATTCGTCCTCCGAACATATAGCCGCCAAACGGTGATATTTCAATTTTCCCCTGAGCGGATGATTCAAATGGAATTACCAGCAGAAGAGCTATTATAACAATTAAATACTTACTTAATATTTTCATTTATTTAGTTTTGATATTATTTATTAGACTTTGCTTTTTCTTTTAGTGCCTTTTTTTCAGCTCTTTTTTTTGCTTTTTCCTCCCTTTTTCTTTGTGCTTCTTCCCCGGCTCCAATCGGTATGTTAACTTTTAAGAAAAAGGAGTTGTTTTTTGTACCTGATTTTCCTTTATAAACATTAGCAAGGCCATAATAGTATTTGAAACCAAGTGTCCATCCTGTTCTGCCTTCAAAACGGTAACCAAAACCTCCCATTACTCCCGCATCAATTCTATTGATCATATCTTTGTTAAACTCTTTGATAATTGCATCTTTGCCGTTATCATCATAATCATATTCAACCCAGGCATTATACATTAGCCCTAACTGGGGACCTGCTTCGAGATACATTCTGTTTTTAAACTTGTATTTTGCCAGTATTGGCACCAGGAAGTAATTGATTTTCTGATAGTAATCTCCTTCCGAAAGATATGTGTCAATTCCAAGAAATTCAATATCCTTATCTGTAAGTTTTCCTGAACCCAGTTTGGCTTTTACGAGAACACCGGTATATAAATACCACGATTTTTTAATTTTAATATCAAAATAGAAACCAAGATTCCAGTCGGTTACAAATTTTTTCGTTTCAAGCCCGATTATGCTTGAGAAGTTTCCGCCTCCTTCAAGGCCAAATTCAAGGTCATCAGAGTTTAGCTTGTCACCAAGCAGAAGTGATATTAAAACCTGGGATTGAGAAGTTAAAGTGCCGAAGATAATCAGTAGTATCAGTAATAGTTTCTTCAAAATGATAATTTTAGGGTTATTAACTATCGCCAAAAATAATAAAAAAAGGAATTGTTAAATATGATTTGCAAATAAAAAACGGGAATGAACTTCCCGTTTTTTATTTATGCTCTATAAATCATAAAATCTAAATGTTTTCGGTCAAACACAATTTAGTTACCCCAGGCAAAACCAATACTAAGACCAAGCCATGAATAATCGGGAGCATTCTTGGTCTTTACAGCATAGTTATATCTTAGGCTAATATTGATCATTGTAGCATAGGCAATTGGAAGTAAAACGCCAACCTCAGGTGAAACACCAAAATGCCATTTGTTTTCCTCAAGTGCCCATACACCAATTTGGGTTTCCTTATTGACAGAATAGGTGCCAATACCGCCACCAAGATAAACTCGTGTTTTATGAGGATCGATACCAAAATAATAGTGAACCTGAGCTAACATAGGATATACATTGATATACCTGTATTGGTTGCCGAAAAGAGTTGTATAATCTTGAACAATTGTTTCGTTTTCACGCGCTTCATAAAAGGTTGCCCAGCTAAACAATGCACCAACTGAAACGTTATCACTAACAAATCCTCTTCCTTCAAAGGTCAATCCTCTAAAACTCGCTTTTCCAATATATTCACCCATACTTCCTGTACCAAATCCCATTGTATAGTCAAGAGTGTAAATTGAAGTCTGTGAATAACCTGCTGTACCAATAAATATTGATACTATTGCTATTAAAATATACTTTTTCATAATTTTATTTTTTAAAATTAATTATTTCTTATTCACCTTTTAGATAAGCTGACTGCTTGAATGCCTGGTCTATACCTTCTGTAATTCTAGCTTTGGTATTACTTGTGCCTGACCCCATAACACCATTTAAGACACCCATCCAGGCCAAATTAATAGTTGAATCGGATTCGCTTATATATTCAGGGTCGAAAAGTCTCCATAGAACAGTCCCTGTTGTATATGTAGAAACATAAGTACCTCCTCCATACCAGGGATAACCCCAGCCATAACCGGGATAACCATAATAATCAGAGCTTTTATACCATCCCCATCCCCAATAGCCATACCAAGGGTAACTATAAACATTATATGTAGTAATTTCAGCAGCACTAACCACTATTGCAACATCGGGTAATTCTCCATTTAGAGTATCATTCAGATCAAATTGTTCCCAACCTAGTGCATCAAAGTTATTACTCAAATCAGAAATAATATCCTGATCATATTTATAAGTAGGAGTATCTCCCTCATCAACAATATGTTCAATAGAGTCGGAAATGTGATAAGTGTTCACATCATTGAAGTTATATTCCGGGTCATAATGAGTCAGAATAATATCAGTATCATCAGTGTATTCTGCACCTCCGGGATAGCATGCTGTCATTGCAACGGCAAGGCCGGCAACGATGATTAGATTTAAAAATAATTTTTTCATATTCAATTTATTTACAATTTATTTACATTATTTCATCTCATTGATAACACTCAAAACTTAAAAGTGTTCAATCAAAAATGAGTACAAAAGTAAATGTTTTTTTGTATAGTTCCTGAAAAAATAATCAAATGGATATTATTATATCTTTGTAACCTAATTTGTTTGAGGAAATATATGGGATTATCAAAAGCAAAAAATGGTGTTAAGGCTGGAGGGTTGCTGCTTCCTCCTGCTGTTGGGTATTCGTTTAGTGTACTAGCACACCTTTACAAAAATAATGATATTTCTTTCCGATATTATCCCCGAATGGCTGCAATAGGACTAATAAATTTGATTAATAAGCCATTCCGTGCATATGAACGCCATTTTATAAATCCAGGGTTCAAAGATGTTGAACTTGAAAATGAACCGATCTTTATTTTGGGTCATTGGCGAAGCGGAACGACTTTTCTTCACAATCTTTTATGCAGCAGTCCGGATATGGGATACGTCACAACCTTTCAAAGTGTTTTTCCTGATACACTTTTTAATAAAGCAGGGAATTTTATTTTTGAA
Organism: Bacteroidales bacterium; assembly: GCA_029933495.1. Taxonomy (GTDB): domain Bacteria; phylum Bacteroidota; class Bacteroidia; order Bacteroidales; family JAADJA01; genus JAADJA01. The sequence continues at coordinate 3,175 of JAOZOC010000144.1, read as the reverse complement.
ACCTTTATGAGACTGCTTATTCCGGCAACAAGAAAGGGTGACAATGTTAAATTGAGCCCTGATTATCCTCAGGAAGAGGAGTTTGCTCTTGGAAGTAATGTTCCCATCAGCTATTATTATTTCTGGATGTTTCCTCAGGAAGCCCAATCCTTTTACGACAGATATGTACGCTTTTTGAAGGTTTCTGAAAATGACTATTTAATGTGGAAGGAGGAGTATCTTTTACAGATTAAAAAGGCAATTGTTAATACAAACGGAAAATATTTTCTTTCAAAAAATCCGCCACATACTGCACGGATCAAGGTCCTTTTGGAAATGTTCCCTAATGCAAAATTTATCCATATACACCGGAATCCTGTAATAGTCTTTTTATCGACGCAACATTTTTTCAGAACAATGTTGCCCAACCTGCAACTTCAACATATGTCATCAGAAAAACTTGACGACTTAATTTTTTCTATATATAAGCAAATGATGCATTCTTATATGGATGAAAGGTCATTAATTCCTAAGGAAAATCTTGTTGAGATAGCGTTTGAGGATCTGGAGGAAAATTCTCTATCAACAATTAAATCGATATTTGACACTCTTAATATTGCTGATTTTGAGAAATCGGAAGCCTCCATCCGGGATTATATTGACAGCAAAAAAGGATACAAAAAAAATATATACAAAATAGAACAAAATACTCTTGACAAAATACTTAAAGAGTGGGATTTTGCAATGAAAGAGTGGGGTTATGGTGTGCCGGACAGTGTGAAAATTATTGAGTAGCAGTTTGTTTTAATCATATCTTTGCAAATTAATGTCAACGACTATTAATATACGTGTTTTATTTATATCAGCACTTTTGTCGGTATTTTTGAATTCAACAGGCCAGCCCGAGAGTTACTGGTCGGTAAGTTTTAATACCGATGCTTCTTTATTATCAGGTGCTGTTGTAGGGGGTAATTCGGGAATAGCTTCTATATATTATAATCCAGCAGGAATATCAGAGATTGAGGATAAGCAGTTTGCATTGAATGCGAACCTTTTTAGCCTTGAATACAGCAATTATTCAAATGCTATTGGTGGAGGAAATGATCTTTCAAATCTTGCGTTCAGGGTTCAGCCCCGTTTTGTGTCGTACCTGTACCGTTCAAAAAAGGATACTGCAATAAGTATTCAGTTTGCAATATTTAACAGGAACATCAGCAAAATGGATATGTATAAAAGTGTTGACTATACTACAAGCCTTATTAATGAAGGAGTTAGTGAAAATTATTTCGGGAATTTTGACATCGCTTCGGATTATACTGATTATTGGGGGGGGGCAGGAGTTTCTTATGAATTATCTCCAACATTCTCAATAGGGGCAAGTTTGTTTTTTAGTGTAAAAAATATGACATATTTTAAGAGCATTAGCATACTTGTGAATCCGCTGTTTGATCAGCTCCCTGATTCAATCCCCTATTATGAGTCAACCTGGTCATCATACCAAAAACTGGTTATGTACGATGTCAGAATGTTGGGGAAGATTGGTTTCAGATACCATACCGGAAACTGGAGTTACGGACTGAGTTTTACAATCCCTTCCATAAGGTTGTTCGGGAATGGTGATGTTAAGAAGATTGTTTCACAAGCCAATATTCCGGGAAATAATTTATTAGATGACGATTATAACTATCATGAGGTTGGAAATTATATGCTCGCTCAGTTTAAAGACCCTTTTTCAGCTGCATTTGGCGTAGTTTATATCAGACCTTCAAAGCGTTCAAGATACTATTTTTCTGCCGAATATTTTAATAAAATCGATAAATACAAAACTGTTGACGGTACTAAAAATGTTAGCCCCGATGATGCATATCCTATACCGACAACCGATTTTTTATCGTATTACTATGCGGCCCGTGCGATAGTAAATATTGCCCTGGGATATCAAATAAAAATATCGGAGAATACAGAGGGACTATTTGGATTCCGTACAAATTTTAACCCGAGAAAAGAGATTTTCGACAATCCTGTTTTGCAGGGTGGTTCGGAATTTTCAGTTGTGCCTGCAAACCAGTATTATATAACTGGCGGGACTACTTTTAAATATAAGAAAACTTCCTTCCTCGTGGGGCTGCAGCTTGCTGTTGGTAATAAAAGGGATAATGCTCAGTTTGTAAATTTTTATAACCCGGTTGTGTCAGACCCTGAGACAGGTTTGTCAATTCAGGGAAAGCGCGATTATAACATGGATTACACCTTTATTGGTGTAAGTCTTTTCCTTGGGTTTTCTATTGGATATTAATTGTCAGATTGTGCACAATTTTCCTCGGTGATTATTTATTTAATACTATATTAAACACTTTTGCAATTTGTTTGTTTCCTTGTCAAATAAATGATAATTGATGGCTACATTCATAATATATCTGCACTTTTTAAGTATAATGCTACTTATGGGTGCATTGATATCAAATTATTTTTTGCTAAAGACCAGGCAATCTGAAGATCAAATCAGAATGCTGGCATATAGTGCTGTAATTCACTTGGTTTCGTTGGTGTTGCTTTTAATCACAGGATTATTGCGCTGGTTTGTTTATGGGAAAGGTGCAATATATTATTCGAAGAATCCTGTTTTTCATACTAAACTTACGCTGTATTCTGTTGTACTCGTTCTTGCAATTATTCAGTCAGTCAAGTTGTTCAAATGGTATAAGCATCGAAAAGAAAACAGGGTTCAGGAGGAAAATCCGGTAGCAGTTAAAAGGATGTTTTTCTTTTTAAGACTGGAAATATTACTAGTGATAATAATTCCTGTTTTGGCTGTAATAGTTATGCGAGGAACCGGAGTTTAAAAATAATTGTAAATTTTATAACAAATCAATAATAATTATTCACAAAAATCAAAAACAATGATTAAAACAATTTTAAAAAGTATGTTTATCGCTGTGATAGCTGTTGCTTTCACAATGAACGTAATGGGACAAAAGCAAATTGCGAAGATTAAAAAGAGCGGAGAGTTAAAAGTAGGTATGACCGGAACGCAACCGCCTTTTTCGATGAAAGCAAAAGACGGTTCGATTATAGGTTATGATGCTGATATGGCGCAATTGCTTGCCGGTTCTATGGATGTGGAACTTAAAATAGTTCAAATCCCATTTTCTGAGTTGCTGAATTCACTTGAGAGAGGTGATATTGATGTAATTAT
>JAOZOC010000143.1 GCA_029933495.1 Bacteroidales bacterium | reverse complement strand
AGGGAAGTGTTTCCCCTTAACCTAAAACCAATATCATAGATTGTGTCATTCAAGAGACCATTATTAAACACAAAATCAGCATGCCATTCAATGTTACTTTCAACATTTTGATATATCCACTGAAGAGTATCAGGGTTAATAAATATGTCAACCCGAGGAACCACATTGTCAGAAAAAACAGGAGATTCATCCGGAAAAATAGGTTGGCCAGTGATAATTGTAATCAACAATGCAAAATTGACAAGTAGTAAAAATAGCTTTTTCATATAAAGTCCAAAAAAGGGCAAAGATAATAATTTACGAACAGAAGTAGGAAATGGCAGGTTTAAGTTGCATATGGCAGCTATTTATATCTTAATGGCTTTAATCTTGCTTTACCGTTATAAGCAATTTTTGTTTTCTCTTTTAACGGTTTCCTGACCTTTGTTGGAAAATTGTAAGTCAGGCCAATGCTCATATAAGAGTAATAATCAAAATCAGTTCCGCGGTTATATGAATCAAGCTTGTCATTCTGTGATTGCCGCAGCCCAAGATCAAACGTAACACTAAAATCATTAACAAATTTATAAAAAACGCCACCACCAAGAATAAAGACAAATTCCGGAACGCGAGCCTTTGTAGTAGTTGTCTCTACTCTCTCTTCAAAATATTCCTTTCTGGTAGAATTAAACAGATAATTCCCCACACCAATATATCCGGTTATTCCATAATTATGTGGCTTTTTTGGGGCAAACATATTAACAAAATCAATATTTACCTTTGCATTATATTCTAAAAATTGTGTTTCAAAAGAGAGATTCTGGTTCCTGGCTTTAAAACTTCCAATAAGAAATTGACCGGAAAAGGAAAAGGTGTTGCTAACACTTTTAGAAACAATGAATCCAAATGCCGGACCGCTTTCTTTTGATAATTTCGAGGATATATCAGTATCATATATACTTATGTCTCCAAAATAGGAGGTTACCCCACCATTAACATTAACCGACCATAAGTCACCAAACCTGATATTTCCAACTCCTCCCCATGTTTGTGAGAATCCACTGTTCCCATTTATTAATAAGAACAGGCTGAAGAATGTTAGAACCGTATTTATGACTCTTCTCATATTTTTTACGAGTTATTGTTTTAGTACTTTACTTCAAGCTTCCAAAGATACAACATTTTTAAACAAAAGTCAAGTTAATCTCCCATATTTAGGCAATATTCCCAGATTGGGAATCAGCGAATAATATACATCACTGCATCCCAACATATTACCAATTCAGTTTATCAAACAACTAATGCAACAATACTATATAGTGCAATGTGCTTGCCATTTTATAAAAAGTAAGAAAAAAAAAGAAATATGAAAAGATTCGGGGCTAATGATAGCTCTTTCAGACCTGTATTACAGATACTTCAATGTATTTATTTCTAAAAATTGTTATTCGCTAATTTACAATATGCACCTCAGCCTTCAATCAAATAATTCTTTAACCTGTAGTTATGGGATTATTATTATTCTTGGGAGAGAAAAATAAAGATAATACATAAACTATTTCTAATGCTCCAACATTTTAAACTCATCTGTACCCTCTACTCTTTCGAGCTCAGTTCCAACTTTTGATTTAAGATAAGATATAATTGAAGGGTCGTAGTTTGCAACAACATTCACTTCAAAAATCATTGTATTGTTCTCATCATCCATATACTCTTCAGTCTCCGTACCGGATAGAAATCGCCAGCCACTATCATCCTTCTCCTCCGGTTTCTCTCTGTACATAAAGCCTACTTTTAATCCGTCAACAGTAATTTTATCCGACACTAAACAATAGCCTATTGGGGGGACGAGATCTTTAATTTCCTCAGGCTTGAGCTTAAACTTATATAATTTCATAATTCCAATTATTTACAACATACTAAATATTAAACTAATAAAATTATCTTCTCCTCCTGTTATTCTTATTGTCTTTTCTGGAATACCTTCTACCGGAGGAACGCCTCTCCTTCACAGGATTGTATTCAGGCCCTTCACCAATATTGGCAGGCAACCTGACTTTTTGAACCGGCTTTTCAAGTAGTTTTTCTATTTCTGCAAACTGAGACTGCTCTTTCTGGCTAATAAGTGTTATTGCAATACCTTCGGCCTCAGCACGTGCTGTACGGCCAATTCTATGAATATAATCCTCACCGTCATTTGGAACATCATAGTTGATTATCAAATCAATATCTTCAACATCAATACCCCGCGAGAGGATGTCTGTTGCAACCAGAATATTTAATTCCCGGTTTTTAAAAGCCATTAAAACCTCACCCCTTGTTTTTTGATCAAGGTCGGAGTGGATATCTTTAACAGAAAGTCCGGTCCTTTTCAACACCCTGCTCAACTCTTTTGTGCTGCTCTTTGTAGAACAAAACACAATAACACTGTTTAAATGTTTAGACTTAAGCAAATACTCAACAAGAGGCACTTTTTGATTTTCATAAACGACATATGCAACCTGTAACACTTTTTCAGTAGGTTTTGAAACAGCAATGGTTATCTCTTCAGGTTTGTTAAGTATTTTCCCGGCAAGCTGACGGATCTTAGAAGGCATAGTAGCCGAAAACAAAAGTGTTTGCCTTTTTTTTGGAAGAAATGAAATTATCTTCATAATATCATCGTGAAACCCCATATCCAGCATCCTGTCGGCCTCATCAAGGACAAGAAACTCAAGCCTGTCAACTGCTACATATCCCATTTGCAAATGAGCAATCAACCTTCCGGGGGTACCAATTATTACATCTGCCCCTTGCGACAAGGCTGTTTTTTCCTGAGAAAATGAAGTCCCATCGGTACCACCGTACACAGCTAAAGAACTCACGTGTGTGAAATATGAAAGGCCCTCCATCTGCTGGTCAATCTGCACTGCAAGTTCACGTGTCGGCACAATGACAAGCGCCCTGATATGCTCATCCTTTTTTGTTAAAACAATTTTATTGATAACAGGAAGTAAAAATGCTGCAGTTTTCCCGGTTCCTGTCTGAGCTGCACCAATTAAGTCTTTTCCTTCAAGAATCGCCGGAATGGCCTTTACTTGAATTGGAGTCGCGGTTTCAAATCCAATAGCCTCTATTCCTTCAAGTACTCGTGGATCAAAATTAAATTCTTTGAATTTCAATTTAAAAATAATTTTTATATATGTAAATAATTAACGAATATGCAAATGCAGGTAAAACTACATTTAAACAACATCTGTTCGATCATATCCATCTGCCATCCATTCAGATGAATAATTCAGCAAAGTCAACAAAAGTAGTAAATTTTAGTAAGATAATACTATTTGGATTTAGCCTCAGCCAATTGATCTAAGTATCCTAACACCAATTGGTGTTTTTTTAAACAAAAATAAATTCAGATTGTTCAATTATAGATTATCCCCGATATAATGTATATCTGAAAATACAAGACGAGATGAAGAAGCAAACCAATATTTTCAAACATTAAAAAAAATGTAACTTGCCAAAATAACCAGACTGTATTAAAATCTATTTTCCAAACTCAAGAACAAGCACAGATTTTGGCGGAAGGGAGAAGGCATCAATATAATTAATGGTTTCGCCGGTTATCACATTTACTGCATAGTTAAACTTTTTAAGACACTCCTTAAACTTATCTGTATCCAAAGCCCTCACAGCATTGGAGCTATTATTCAGAGCTACCATTATGCAGTTTTCATCCTTATGTCTGAAATAAACATATACATCATCAGCCGGAACAAAATGTTTAAGCTCGCCAAAATGGACAGCCCCATTGCTCTTTCTCCACTCCAACAGATTCTGCAAAAAACCGAAAGCTTCATTTTGCTGTTTACTCCGACCCTCTTTTGTAAAAGCATCGGTTTTGTCATCAGGCCAACCTCCGGGAAAATCTTTACGGATGAAACCATGACCGTCTCCTGCATTTCCGGTCATTAAAATTTCAGTTCCATAGTATATCATAGGGATACCACGCATTGTCATCAATGTAGCCATAGCCATTTTCCATTTACTAAAATTTTCACCAAGCGAAGAATAAATCCTGTCAAGATCATGATTGTCGCAAAAAATGAGATTTTCTTCCGGGGCAGCATAAAGGAAGTCCTGAGCGAGCACATAATAGATTTGCGCCAGACCTTCTGTCCATCCATCTCTTTCGTTAAAGGCTTTGCTCATAGCAAAATACATAGGAAAATCCGTCACTGAAGGAATACCTGAATTATAACCATCGCGGTTTGGTGCATCCTTTTGAAAATATGCTGTAATAGATTCCTTTTGCTGCCAGGCTTCACCAACAACATTGAATTCAGGATATTCCTGAAAAACCCTGCTGCTCCATTCGGTTAAAAACTCTTTGTAGGAATATGGTTGTGTGTCAATACGTATACCGTCAATGCCGGAATACTCAATCCACCATACAGAGTTTTGGATAAGATAGTTTGCAAAAAGCTTATTTTTCTGGTTGAGGTCAGCCATATGGTGGTCAAACCATCCTGTTAAAAATTTCTCACGATCATAATCGGATGCGTGAGTATCCATAATTGCTGAACCTCTGAAATTAGAGCGGGTATATTCGGGAAATTGATGAATCCAGTCTTCAGAAGGCAAGTCCTCAATTAGCCAGTTATAAACGCTTGCATGATTAAAAATCATATCCATAATAACTTTAAGACCTTTTTCGTGACTACTTTTAACAAGATTGACATAATCTTCATTTGTTCCAAAACGGGCATCAACATTGTAAAAATCGGTTATGGCATATCCGTGATAAGAGTATTCAGGATTATTATTTTCAAGAAGCGGATTCATCCAAATAGCAGATACCCCAAGGTCGGCAATATAATCTAAATGGGAAGAAATACCTTTTATATCGCCGCCATGTCTTCCGTCAGGATTATTTCTGTCGGCTTTTTCAAGCATTCCTGGCATATCATCATTCGACGGGTCACCATTTGCAAACCGGTCAGGCATAATTAAGTAAACAACATCGGTTTTATCAAATCCTTTTCTCTCCGCCGACCCCTCTTCACGTTCCAATATCTTATATTCATAGCTCGCAACATTTTTATCAGCATCCTTAAGAACAATATTGAAACTCCCGGAAACAACTTCTTTTCCAAATGTAAGATTTACAAATAAATAATCTGGATTTTCAACCCGGGTTATTTCTCCCACAGTAATCCCCGGATAAATAATCCCGGGCTCCAGTGAAGAAATATCTTTCCCGTGAATCATCAACTGGAGATTAGGGTTTTCCATCCCTGCCCACCAAGATGGAGGCTCGACCCTGTCAATTCTCACATTCTGAGAAAAAAGTGACAGTTGAGCTAAAACGAATAATACCAGCAGTTTGTATTTCATAATTTGGAAAAATATTGTGGGCAAAAATAGGCAAAAAAATAACTGTATTAATTTATCTCATTAATAAAACTTTCCTAACAATGCTTTCCTTTCCATTTCGGATTCTTACTATGTAGGTGCCAGATTGAATTGCATTTTTATTTACATCAGTTCCATCCCAGAAAACATTATGTAATCCTGCTTCTGTAAACTCCTTAATTATGGTTTTTATTTTCATTCCAGTCAGGCTATATATCTCGACATTCACAAAAGACTTCTCATTCAAATTGAAACTTATTGTGACTGAGGACTTGAAAGGATTCGGATAGATACTCAATTCGCTCTCAGAATTACTACTTACTTCATTCTCCTCAATTGATAATATCGCTGAATTTTTAAGAATAATCATTCCATAATTATTCATTGTACCAATAAACGACTCGTTATGGTAAATCAGATTATTTATTTCAACATTTAACCTGAAAGAAGACAGAAGTTGTATGTTGTTAAAATCAGCAATAGAATAAGTAAATAACTCATTCCATTCCATATCGACAATGATCAATTTATTATCAACAATTAGCGGCCTGGTATTAATTATTGAATTGTCGTGAGGTTTAATTGATTTCATTAATAGTGGAGATGAGGGGTTCGAGATATCTAATATTTGGACACCACCAAAACCGTCGGCTACTATCAATTTATCAGATTGTAAAGTCATTTTCATTGCATTGCCGGGTGTATTGTATAAACCTATAAACTGTGGTGAGATGATATTTTCAACATCTATAATCTCTATACCGCTTTCTTCAACTGAAATATAACCTATATTACCTTCAACGACAATATCTGTTATTTGATCAGCTGCGATATATTTCGCTACAAACACAGGATTGCTAAAATCGCTAATATCAAAGATATTCAATGTGTTACCGGATCCAACAAAAGCATATGAAACAGTCTGAAAAACCGGAACTGGCCCGAATAATGCACCATAGACAAGTTTAACCTGATTGAGAAGAACAGGGTTTGATGGCACTGAAATATCAATAAATAAAACTTCTGGAATTGGATATCCACGAGTTAAACACAGATGATTATTTAATACGGATATATTATCAGCTCTACCAATTCCACTAAAATAAGAGCCAGACAATACAGGTTCATTTACATCTGAAATATCAATTACATCAAGTCCTAAATATCCATGTTTGGCAATATAAGCAAAATCATCGCAGGCATCAATTCCTTTTGCCATATATGACGTTTGTAAAGAGCTGACCATATATGAATTGCTATTATCAGTAACATCAATTATCTGAAGCCCGTTATATGAATCAGCAACATATGCAATATTATTTTCTATAACAACTTGTTCGCTGAATCCTGGCGTATCAAAAACACCTAAAGTCGCTAAAGAAGTTGGGTCAGAAATATCAACAACCCTAATACCAGCATAAGAGTGATTAATAAAGGCTCTGTCAGCTTGCAAATAAATCTTATTAGAACTCTGTACACCCTTTAAGGTATCAGTCATAACCGGATTAACGGGATTATGCACATCAATACTCCAAAAATGCCTACTATTTACAATAAACACAAAAAATCCAGAGAATGCAATATCAGCAAATGAACCAATGGGCAGATCAATGCCTTCGAAAATTAAGACCGGATTCTCCGGATCTGAAACATTTATTATATAAAGGCTATTAGGGGAACCAGATCGAACACCATATAATAATGAATCATTCAGGCACATTCCATCAAAATTACCACCTGGTGAGCTCAATAATTGTATTGATTGAATATTTGAAATATCATAAATACTTAAACCGCCATAACCGGTAATATATGCGAGATTATTGCTAATAACAATATCTGATGTCTTTCCTCTATCTATGCCCCCTGCATATACAGGCATAAACGGGTCAGCAACATTAACAATGTGAACACTATCATTGCCAAGTATGAATGCGAGTGTGTCTGAGACAGTTATTCTACCGATCACACCAGGAATATAGTCAGTCAATTGAATACTCCCTGTAAATTGAGGTTGTTCCGGATCTGATACGTTTATTATTTCTATTAGTCCTGTATATTTTGCAGTATATACATAATCACCTTTAATATCAAGTGATACGACTCTGCCGCTCGTTTGAAAACTGCCTACCTTATAATAAATGGCATAGATGTTAACCTGAAGAAAAACTAAAATTTGAAAGAGAATGATTAAACGTTTCATTATAATTTGACTTTAAGGTTATCCTTATGCTTTGACTCTTTTATAGCTGCTAAAGGCAATGCCTGACAACACTGGATCAAAAATGCTTTTCACAAAGATACCAATTATTTTTAGTATCTTATTATTTAGGGACATTCATTAATACCCCCAACCCAGTGATATCAACATAAGCCGTT
>JAOZOC010000142.1 GCA_029933495.1 Bacteroidales bacterium | reverse complement strand
TAATTTCAATGGCAGCTAAATAAAAAAGGTCGTGATTATGTTTTCACGACCCCGTTTTAAAGCTTTTATTCTTGTATAGATTATAGCGGTTCAACCGTGAATTTGATACCCGATTGAAGAAGCATCGGGAGCAGGTTTGCCGGTAACGGACTATCCTGATCACCGTATAATCTCATATAGAAATCTTTTTTGTTCAGGTAGTCCAGAATATTCACAGTTTCGAGGTTAAAAGTAACACTTGTTGAGCCGTCAGCTATTGTTCCTGTTGAAGCGAGGAGTGTTTCTTCTTCAAACCCGGAAGTTTCTGAAACTGTAACTCTCATAGAGTTGACAAAATCAAAATTCACTCCCTCCACAGGGTTTTCAAGGGAAACAGTTATCGCTGTAAACTCCCCGTCGGAAATATGGCCGGCAGAAATTCCGTTGGCTTCAAATATGCTGTCAAGGTTAACACTTATATAAAACTGTGTAAAAACTATTTCTTCAAGAATACCTTTTGTTGATTTGAAATCATTTGAGTCCAGAACAAAATACTGGTCAGGAAGATTCATTGAAACATCAAAAGATGCTGCATCGTTAACTTCATCTTTAATCGTTTCACAAGATTGTGTCAGAAAGATTAATGGCAATATGGCCACTATCGCTGCTAATAAAAATGTTTTGTTTTTCATAGTGTATAAATTTAAAAGTTTTTAATAATTTTTAATGTACGTTTTTTTTGTATTAATGTTTAATACAAAGGAGCAAAGTAACAAAATTATTTGAATTATACCAAATAAATTATGATTATTTTAACAAAAAAAATGTTGTATACATTAAATAACAGTGATTTGGTATTTTTTTTAACATTAAGCAACTTTTTGTCAATTTAGGCGTCATGTAATTGTGTAATTTTGTGACCGATGGATTTTTTAAATAGTTTAGATACAGATAATATAATTATTTTGGTGTTTGCGTACATTTTTGTTGCCGCAACTGTTGCAAAGTTGGGGTCATCAAGAGAGGTAGGAGGGAAAAAGACTTTGATGTACAGCTTGCTATTTACGCCGCTTTATGGATTATATTATGTTTATAACTCCCCTGCAAAAGATACATTAAAGATTGCACATTACCGTTGTCCTGAATGTGGGCTTGAACACACCGACGGCCATTCGCATTGTCCAAACTGTGCAAAGGAAGGGAAGCGGGTAAGATTAAAGAAATTTTATATGAGGACATATTAATTGCTTCTGTAAAATACTCTCCTGAATTTTTTAATAATATTTTAAAGCTTTCTCAAAATAGAACAAATGTTTCAATTTTGGAAATTTTATATAACCCAATAAATTTGGGGTAACTGGTACATATTCAACTAAGAAGTTGCAAAAAAACATAAAAATAAATGAAACCTTTTTCCTGAAATTAAGTTTAGGTCAATAAATTTATTTTTAAAACAATTTTAAAAAAAACAGGAAATCATGAAGAGACAAAATCTATTATTAGCATTGAGTTTAGCTATTCTTTTTGCTTCAAGCTTCACAAATCTAAACGCACAGATTCAATCAACAACAGGCGGCGGTGCCTGGAACGACACATTAACCTGGGATGGCTGGAGAATTCCAGGTGCAGTTGACGATGTGGTAATTATTGGCCCTGTGGATGTTACAGGTGCTGAATGTAAAAACCTTATGGTACAGCCAACTGGTATTTTGCAAAATCGTAGTTATACTAATTACACCTTACGTATTCACGGATCAATTACCAATAATGGTATAATTAGAAATTATCCTGATCGCCACAATTTATATTTGACGGTTGATGGTGACATTTTTAATAACGGTGAATGGTCAAACAGCTACACCTATCTTACTGGTAGCTCGGATCAAAATTTGAGTTTTACGCACGAATTTTCAGGATACAGACTTGAAGATTCTGACTCTGAAAGTGCTATTATTGCAAGCACAGACTTGACTTTCAAAGGTACAAAGATTGACCTTAAGGGGGGTACTATGGCACTCTCTCAGGGTGGTAAACTATATATTAATGGTGAGTGGCTCTTCAATGGAAATGTTGTAGGTAATGGAAGTGAAATATATCTTCTTAATAATGCTTTTCTTGAAAGAGTTACAGTTGATGACGTCTCAGTGAAAGGTGTAATCAATGTATTCAGCAGTGTTGCTATGGAGGAAGAATCAGTAATTGACCTTGATAAGTAAGAGAAAACAAATATTATATTATAAGAGGCTGCCTATTGGTGGCCTTTTTTATTTTTTGTAAAATAGCTTACCTGTTATCAGAAAACTGGCAAAAACGAATACAGCAAATACAAGGCTGCTGAATGCAAGTTGCATACCTCCCGAAATAATGTGTCCGCTTGTACATCCACCCGCCATTCTTGCTCCGAAGATAAGGATAAAACCACCAATAAATGACCATAGTATTCTTTTGCCTGCTTCAGAACCTTTATGCTTCTCCCAGTTTGAATGAATAAGTGTAAATTTAAAGTCTTTTCTTATCAGTGAAAAAATGAGTCCTGCAAGGAAAGAACCTGTAAGGAAAATTAATTCCCAACTGCCAGGAGTTGTAATTTTCTCGAAATATTCATTATTTGTAACACCTGATAACAAGTCACCAAGGTATGGATATGTTGTGGAGGCTCCGATGGGACGGTTTGTAGTTGCAGTAAGAAAAACAATGGCATTCAATATGGCAAGGCCAATTCCGGCATACATCCATTTATTGTCTTTGTCACTATCCTTTTTCTGTAGATAGAAAGCAATACCAATAAAAAGTCCACCTAATATGAAGATTAAAATATAGAACGCAACATTATACTCTCCAATAATTGAAGCCAAAGAAATTTTCCCCAGGTCAGGACCAAGTATTCCGTGGATAGCAGGCAGTGAAACAGTATAAACCAACCCTCCGAGTAATCCTCCAGCAATCCCGATCAAAGCATCCAGTGAACCTTCGCCAAGAGAGACTGCAAGTGTCCCCGGACAATATCCGAGTATTGCCATTCCGGCTCCAAATATCAATCCTCCCAGAACAATACCTCCAACTATAAAAGGTTTAACGTGCCACGATGCAAAACCAAGGCTTATTTCAATATTCAGTAATATGGCGCCTATACCAATGGCAATGGCTATCGCTTTGGCCATGGTGAGATTTTCAAGAGTCGCCATTCCACTTATTACGTTGTATCTGTTAAGTCTTGCATAATTTAATAATACCCCGAATAAAAAGCCGAAAATTAAAATTTGTAGATTCATAGTTTTATGTTTTTTTATATCATCTAATTCTAATCTGTTTGCTCTTTTGCCGGGATTTTACTCATAACCCTTTCAGTCATTGCGGTAATTGACAACGAAGGATTCACCCCTGGGTTTGCTGATATTGCAGACCCGTCGCAGATAAACATGTTTTTATATCCGAATACCTTTTGATCTGTATCAATTACGCCATTCTCAGGAGAAGACCCTATAACCGCACCACCAAGAATATGGGCTGTAGAAGGTGCTCCTGTTAAAGCTTCAGTTAAAAATGAATACTGGTTGCCATTTACCATATTCGAGGTTTTTTCGGCCAGCTCCTTTGCCAGAGGGATGAAAGGTGTGGGCTTTTTACCTGTTGAGACAGATGACGTCATCCCGAAAAATCCTGTTTTAAAGCGCAATGTGCTGTCAAGATGCTGCATAAACAACAAGATCATTGTCTTGCGCGAATAATTCTTTGTGAAATAGAGCCTTAACCAGTCAACCGGATGTGTGATAAGTTTAACAAGTAATTTCCATAGTCGTATGATGACATTGCTCCCAAAAACCAGAGGTAGTGATGATATTCTCCAAAATCCGGAACCTTCACCATACCTGACAGCTTCGAGGTGCCCGTCTTCATTTGGCGGGAATATTGAACCTATTGCTATTCCCTTTGAGAAATCCACATCCTTTTTTCGTGAAACAACAAATATCAGGCTTTCATTATTTGTCCGAACGTGGTCGCCAACAGCTTCCGGCAGGTTTGGAAGGTACTTTTTCTTTTTCATATCGAGCAAAAGCCTGACAGTTCCAAAGACCCCTCCTGAGAAGACAACTCCTTTTGCTTTTACTGTTTTTTTGTTATTTTTAAAAAATGAAGTCGAACTTTTGTATGACAGATAATATCCGTCAGCCCCATCTGTGGCAGCAACAGGTTTAACAAGGATTACTTTTTTTTCGGCCAGGATTTTTGCACCTCGTTTTTGAGCAAGATAGAGATAGTTTTTATCTAAGGAATTTTTTGCATTGTTTGGGCAGCCTGTCATACACTGTCCGCAGAATACACATCCCGTCCGACTGGGGCCTTCGCCTCCAAAATAAGGATCGGGAACCTCTTTTTCATCTTCCCCACCGCCTTTTCCAAAAAATACCGATACATTTGGTGCTTCAAACTCATCTTCTTTTCCCAGACTTTTGGCAACGTCAAGCAGGGCAAAGTCGGCGTCAAAAAACCGGGGACTTTTTGCTGTTCCGAGCATTCGTTCTGCTTCTTTGTAGTGTGGTTCCAGCTCTTTCTCCCAGTCTGCAAGGCCTGCCCAGCTACCACTTTTAAAAAACTGAGCTGCCGGTCTTGGAAGTGTATTGGCATACACCAAAGATCCGCCACCAACGCCCACACCACTTAATGCACCAACATGACGGAATAGTGTGATTCTGAAAAAACCGTGAAGCTTAAGTGCCGGAAGCCAGAGCCATCTTTTCAGATTCCAGTTGGTTTTTGGAAAATCGCTGCCTTTCCACCATTTGCCTTTCTCAATTACAAGAACCTTGTAACCCTTTTCAGATAAACGGAGGGCTGAAACGGAGCCGCCAAAGCCCGAACCAATAATTATGTAATCGTATTCTTCTGAATAATCTTTGCTCATTGCAATTGTTTTAGTCGAATCTTGAAAATAACAGAATTACAACTTTGCTATCTATTACTATTTCTTTGAATTATTTTTCCTGATCGTCATTTCCATCATATCCCACATCTCTTTTGGCAGTTGTTGTAACATGTTGAACTGTCCTGCACCCTGCAACCATTCTCCGCCGTCAATTGTTATAACCTCTCCATTAATATATGCTGAAAAATCTGAGATGAGGAATGCTGCAAGGTTTGCAAGTTCCTGATGTTCACCGACTCTGCGGAGGGGAACTTTTTTTGTGAAGTCAAATTTTTCTTTCAGGTCGCCGGGAAGCAGTCTGTCCCAGGCTCCTTTGGTTGGGAATGGGCCGGGTGCAATAGCATTCATTCTGATTCCGTATTTTGCCCATTCAACGGCGAGTGAGCGTGTCATTGCAAGCACCCCGGCCTTTGCCATCGCTGACGGAACAACATAGCCGCTGCCTGTCCAGGCATAAGTTGTTATAATATTTAGCACAACTGCCTGTCCCTGTTTTTTATCAATCCAATGTTTGCCGAATGCCAGAGTGCAGTTTTTACTTCCTTTTAAAACAATATCGATAATAGTATCAAAGGCATTTGGCGAGAGCCTTTCAGTAGGGCTAATAAAGTTCCCGGCTGCATTATTCAATAAGATATCGGCTTTTCCAAATTCGGAGATAGTTGAATCAAGCATATCTTCAACTTCCGTATAATTTCTGACATCGCATCTGACAGCCAGGATATCCCCCCCGGTTTCATCTTTCAACTCATTGGCTGTTTTTTTAAGTTTTTCAAGGTTACGGGATGTTATCACCACCTTAGCTCCCAATTGCATAAAATAACGGGTCATTGATTTCCCTAATCCTGAGCCTCCTCCTGTAACAACTATTACTTTATCTTTCAGTTCGTTATTATTGAACATTGGTTTATTAAATTCTGTCATAATATTAATTTTTCACAAATATACTTTTTTATCAATAGTGGATGCGGACTCTTAATAGAATTTTATCATAAAAAAAGCGGATAACCACAAAAATGGCTATCCGCTAATTATTTATCTAATATGTAACTTTTAGAGTTTCATACTCAGTCCGAACGAAGTGCCGTATCCGGTTCCACCACCTAACTCAAGGTTTAAGCCCCATTTGTCACTCCAGTACCAACGTCCTCCGACCTGGATACCTAAATTAAGTCCAAAATCATCTCCACTGATAAAACCAACACTTCCACCAGCATAGAAATCCCAGTTTGATGGGATGCTAAGAAGTCTGTTCCAGTGATAATCAACCCTGCCGAGTCCACCAAAGCCAATATAGTCACTGTTTATAACAACTTTAAGAACAGGTGCTACTGTCCAGTCGTTATGGACTGCAAAATCCAGAGAAACGTAAGCTGGAATTCCATGGCCACTCAAACCTGTACCAAAATTCAGTTGCTTTTCACCTTTTGCCAAAGGCGCTTCTCCTCCTTGGGCGAAAATAATACCGGTAAGGAAAACAAAACTTAATAATAATGTAATTTTCTTCATTGTAATAATCTTAATTTAATAAATTAACTCATTTTTCAGCGGCAAAAGTAAACATAATATTTCAGTATGAGAATACTTTAATTTAAATAAAAAACAGCGATAAGATATGGTTAAAGTAAAAGTATAGAAAAAGCCATTAAGAGCAGATTGACTGTGAGTTATAAGTAAAAGTAAATTGCTTGTTGCAGAAATTACACTTCCTCATCTTCCTCAAAGGCTCTCTTGTATTTATTTCGTTCTATAATAACCTGAGCTTCTTGTTGTGTTCCAAGCAATATGGCAATCCATTTAGTTTTTTCGTTCTGCTCAAGAATAATTTTTACTGTCATTGTGAGCGGAACTGAAAGAAACATTCCAATAGTTCCTAGTATATATCCCCAGAAAACCAAAGATAAGAAAACTACAAGCGTTGACAAACCCATTCCTTTTCCCATAACTTTAGGCTCAATAACACTACCCATAATTGTGTTGACTGCAATAAAAGCTACTGCTGTCCATACAGCACCTCCAAATCCTAACTGAATAAGTGCAAAGACAGTTGCAGGAATCATTGCTATAAATGATCCTATATTGGGGATATAATTAAACATAAAGGCTAATAGACCCCATAAAATGGCATAATCAACACCAATAATAAACAGTAAAAACCAAATAAGTATGCCGGTCACAAGACTAATAAGTGTTTTAATGGCGAGATAATGTCTTATGCTATTACTTATCTTTGACAGGTATTGCATAGATTTTGCCGGATCATCTACAATAGCAATGGTTTTGACAGCAAAGCTGTTTAGTTCCATTAATAAAAAAATGATAATAAAAACAATAAGAAAGATATTTCCTAATATACTACCAAAACCACTTGCTAATCCGGCAGTAAATTTGAAAAGTTTATTAGTATCAAGAATAGAACCTAATTGCCAGGAAGAATCATCAATCCCAAGTTTTTCAAGTACTATAATTATAGATTTTGAAATTTCGTTAAACCTTTCTGTATATTTTGGAATATCGTTGGAAAATTGATATACTGATTCGGCTATAAGTTGCCCTAAACCAAAGAATATAAGAAGAACTCCGACTAAAACAATAGTAATGGCAACACCGTGAGAAACATTTCTTCTTTCCAGCCATGCGAGTGGTTGCGCACAAATTATACTAACAAACAGAGCCAGGAGTAAGAGATTAATTATAGAAGAGGCATACATTATTCCAGCAATAACAATAATAAATCCGGCTAGATTGAGGAAAGGAGAAATTCTACTTGAAAGAATATTATTGTTTTCCATAATATATTTTTTTTAGCATTCAAACGGTTTTACCTAGTTATTTGAGATTGAAATTTTCAGGATGTTTTCCTGC
>JAOZOC010000141.1 GCA_029933495.1 Bacteroidales bacterium | reverse complement strand
TGGGAACTGTAATGTTTCTGTTTATGTAATTCATGTGGCAAATATAGTAAAAAGTATGTAAATCAAAACCAACACTTTCAATTTACATACTTCTCACCAAATAGTTTTAACAATTTTAGATTCCAGGAGGTTTTTATCTCCAGCCAAAAGTGCCTTTTCTTATATAGTTTTGGCTACTTATAAATTCATTACTATTGAAATAAATCATTAATAGTAAAGTCGTTTTGAATGTACTACCTGCTATGAAAGACAGTACCTTGAGCCGACAGATTGCCACATCGTTCCTCCTCGTGACGGAGTGGTGTTGCGCTCACAGTGACAGGAAAAAGGAACACTTCATTGCGAAGTTTTCTCCTGTTTATGTTGAATATAAAACCAATAATCGAAATTTTAATTCGTTCACACTTTATTATATCTTTGCACACAACAAAAATTTGCAACAATAGTGAGGGTAAAAAAAATATATATTCTGGTTTTAAAGTCATACATCGGGCCTTTACTACTGACCTTTTTTATTTCCCTGTTCGTTTTGCTTATGCAATTCCTGTGGAAGTATATTGATGATCTGGTAGGAAAAGGCCTTGAATGGCATGTTGTTCTAAAACTACTAATGTATGCCTCCTCAACATTTGTTCCGCTCGCTCTACCTCTTGCCATCCTGCTATCATCACTTATGACATTCGGTAATCTTGGCGAGTATTATGAACTGGTGGCGATGAAAGCTGCCGGAATTTCCCTTCGGAAAATCATGAAACCTCTTATAGTACTTTCAATTCTTATAAGTCTTTTTGCCTTCTATTTTTCCAACAGCGTTTTGCCGATTGCTAATCTGAAATTCAAATCTCTTCTATACGATGTCAGAGAGCAGAAACTTGCACTCGATATTCCTGAAGGTGTTTTTTACAATAACCTTGACGGATTTGTTATCAGAATTGGAAAGAAGGAGGAGGATGGAAAGAGAGTCAAAAACATAATGATTTACGACCATAGAGATAAAAAAGGTAATATTAAACTGACTATTGCAGATTCGGGAAGAATGGAAATGACTCCAGATAAACTAAACCTGCTTTTTACCCTGTATCAGGGACATAACTATATTGAAAAAACTGATCAGCGCAACTATAAAGTTACAAGGCCATTCCAGCGTTCAAGTTTCAGAAAAGAGATTATCAAGTTCAGCCTTATGGATTTTAAAATGTCCCGTACAAATGAGGATTTATTTAAGAATAACTACTCTATGCTTAACCTGAAACAATTACGAAGTGCTGAAGATTCTTTGGTCAGAAAATATAAAAATGAGCGGGAAAGAATTCCGAAAAGCCTTATTAATAATTTCTACTTTTATAACAAGATAGATTCTGCACAACAGGAACAATACAAATTAGACACTATCACTTCCTATGACATGCTTGCTGGTTACGAACCATTTAAAAAAGACGAGATAATTGAAAGGGCACTGGGAAAATGCAGAAACCAAAAGAATAACATCTATTATTATAAACAAAACCTTGAAAATAAAAGTAAACTGATTTACAAACATCAGGCTGAGTGGCACAGGAAATTTACATTATCGGTTGCCTGCTTTGTGCTCTTTTTTATTGGCGCACCTCTGGGTGCCATTATTAGAAAGGGAGGGCTTGGATTACCGGTTGTTATTTCCATTCTGTTTTTTGTTTTGTTTCATATCATCTCAATTACAGGCGAAAAATCGGTAAAATCAGGTGTAATAGATGCCAATATCGGGATGTGGGTTGCACCTGTTGTGCTGTTACCTCTGGGTATCTTTCTTACTTACAAAGCTACAACTGACTCTCCGTTGCTCGATTCTGAATCATGGATTAAATTCGTTCACAAAATATTTAAAAAGAGAGTTAAATAATGAACATACTTTTCCTTTGCAACAAATCGCCCTATCCGCCCAAAGAAGGTGGCCCCATAGCAATGAATGTGAATATCGGGGGATTGGTTAAGGCTGGTCATTCAGTGAAGGTTATTGCTCTTAATACAAATAAATATTTCATCAATCCTAAAGAGATTCCGGAAAAATACAAATCTGAAACTGACATTGAATTTGTTTATACTGATTTATCCATTAAACCGGTAGAAGCCTTGGCTAATCTTTTTTCTTCCAAATCTTATCATGTTGAGCGGTTTGTATCTGACAATGTGAACAAAAAACTCATTCAAATCCTTAAGGATAATAGTTTTGATATTGTCCAGCTTGAAATGCTTTATATGGCGCCATATATTGAAACCATTAAACAACATTCAAATGCCAGAGTTATACTAAGGGCGCATAATATTGAGCATCTCATCTGGGAAAGGATAACTTCCGTAACAAAGAATCCTCTTAAAAAATGGTACATTGGAAATCTGACAAAGAAACTAAAGAATTATGAGCTGTCAGTTATGGACAAATTCGATGGAATAGCAACCATTACAGCTAAAGATGCTGAGTTCTTCAGGGATGCAGGTTGCCGGATTCCATTAACTGATGTTCCATTTGGAATTGATGTTGCAAAGTATAAACCGCAATACTTTGAAGAAAAAGAGATTTCGCTGTTTCACCTTGGCTCAATGAACTGGATGCCTAACGAAGAAGGAGTCAGGTGGTTTCTTGATAAGGTATGGCCATTAATTCATAAAGAAAATCCAAAACTCAAATTTTATCTTGCCGGAAGAATGATGCCTGACTGGCTTACAAATCTTAAAATAAAAAATGTTGAAGTTGTGGGTGAAGTGGATGACGCAACAGAGTTCATTAATGAAAAAGGAATTATGATTGTTCCTCTATTGTCTGGCAGCGGTATCAGGATAAAGATTATTGAAGGCATGGCTCTTGGCAAAACAATAATTTCTACAACTATTGGTGCTGAAGGAATTAACTATGAAGATGGTAAGGATATTCTCATTGCAAACACACCTGAAGAGTTTTCAAAAGCCATTGCGCAATGTATTAATGACAAAGACTATTGCGCATTAATCGGAAAAAATGCCCGGAAATTGACTGAAAATGATCATAACATCACAAAAATAATTGATAAACTGATACGGTTTTACAATAAGGTAATTGAAAAATAACATATTTTTGACCCTCAATAAACGAAATGCCCGATGAAGATATTTGTATTATTATCACGTTTCCCATATCCTTTGGAAAAAGGTGATAAGTTACGGGCATATAACCAGATAAAGCAATTATCAAAAAATCACGAAATTCATCTTTGTGCTATTTCCGACATTAATGTTGACAATAAATACCGTAATGCCCTCGACCCTTTTTGTAAATCTGTTACAATTATAAACATAAGGAAGCCCGGAATAGCCCTGAACATTCTGAAAGCGTTCATAAATGGAAAACCTCTGCAAACCGGTTATTTTTATAACAAAAAAGCTCAACAGAGAATTGATGTATTAATCGAAAAGATTAAACCCGATCATATTTTTTGCCAGTTAATAAGAGTATCGGAATATATTAAAAACAAAAATATTCCAAAAACCATTGATTATCAGGATGTATTCTCAAAGGGAGTTGAACGCAGGTCGCAGACCGCATCATTCTATCTTAAACCTGTACTTAAATCGGAGCACAAGAGATTATTAAAATATGAAAATGAGGTCTTTGACCTTTTTGACAATAAGACCATAATTTCGATTCCCGACAGAGATTTAATACCCCACAATGATAAAGATAAGATTGCTGTTATAATAAATGGTGTGGATACCGATTTTTTCAAACCAATGAAAATGGAAAAGGAGTATGATCTTGTATTTACAGGTAATATGGGCTATCCTCCCAATGTAAATGCTTCACTTTATCTTGTAAAAGAGATATTACCACTGGTTCGGAAACAAAAACCGGAAATAACTCTGACGCTTGCCGGGGCCTCTCCTCATCCTGATGTTAAGGCACTTGAAAGTAATAATGTTCACGTAACCGGATGGGTAGAGGATATCAGGGAGTATTATGCGAAGGCTAGGATTTTCATTGCTCCAATGCAGATTGGTACGGGCCTGCAAAACAAATTGCTTGAGGCTATGGCAATGAAAATTCCATCAATCACATCCCCACTTGCCAACCAGGCATTGGAAGCTGAACCAGATAAAGAAATATTGGTGGGAAATTCACCGGAAGAGTTTGCGGATTATATTATTAAACTACTTGATGATAAAAAACGCTCCGAAAAACTTGCAGATAACGGCTTCAGCTTTGTCCAGAACAATTACAACTGGGAATCGGCAACAGGAAAATTGGAAAAAATAATTACCAATAAATAAGAATGAAATCTCCTGATACGATATTGATAATATTAGTTGGCATTTCATTTGCAGGATTTGTTTTCGGACTTACCCTAAAGGCAATAGCAGTGAACAAAAAGTTAGTCAGGATGGGAGAAGTTAGCAATACAATCACAGCCATCTCCCTGGTATTGATGTTCCTTTTTGTCATACTTTGGAAAATTTTGACTTAAAGTAACCTTGCAGAATATCTAGCGTCATATTTATTAACATTAAAACAAAAAATACTATGTCATTATCTCAAACCACCAACGATGAAAGGACATTAGCAATGCTTTGTCATATAACCGGTTTAATAAGTTTTATAGGGCCATTGATTGTGTGGCTGCTTAAAAAAGATGAATCTGAGTTTATTGATGCAAATGGTAAACAGGCATTGAATTTTCAGATTTCAATTTTTATCTACAGTATTGTCGCATCCATGCTGATTGTTATACTAATTGGAATACCTTTGTTAATTGCTATCGGACTATTCAATCTGGTTATGATAATTCTGGCTTCCGTCAAAGCACTAAATGGGGAAGTGTTTGAGTATCCTTTGTCGATGAAGATACTTAAGTAAGAGTATTAGTTGCTGAAAATTGATTATATTGTGAGCAATTTTTTTGCTAAATGTTTTGTAATGACAAAAATTTCTGCAATTTTTATTATCAGTTTGTTTTTTTGCATTGAAGTACAAACCCAGACCTATTTTGGACAACAATTAATTATTTCAGGCGGAGTTGATGGAACCTGGTCTGCTTATGCAGGAGACCTGGATGGTGATGGGGATATGGATGTAATTACAGGATTCTACTGGGATGACAATATTATTACCTGGTACGAAAACATTGATGGTAATGGAAACTTCGGATCACCGCACGTCGTAGATTCATCTGCCGGACGAGTAGTTTCTTTGTTTACAATAGACATAGATAGTGATGGCGATTTAGATGTACTTTCCTGTGTCGGTTGTTATGGTAAAATTTTATGGTATGAAAATGTTGACGGAAACGGAAATTTATGGATAAAACAAATCATCTCTGCAAATCTTGACCAGGCAAGCTCTGTTTATGCTGCTGACATTGATGGTGACAATGATATTGATGTTCTTTCGACATCTACATACGATGACAAAGTTGCATGGTATGAGAACACTGATGGAAACGGTGATTTTGGAGAACAAATTATTATTTCAACATCTGCTGATGGGCCGGTACACGTTATAGCAACAGATATAGACGATGATGGAGATATGGATGTTCTTATCTCTGCCAATTGGGGAGATAAAATTGCCTGGTTCGAAAATACTAACGGAGGAGGAAATTTTGGCACTCTTCAGATTATTTCTGACTCAGTTGATGGCCCCAAGTCTGTGTTTGCAACTGATTTGGATGGCGACGGTGATACGGATGTGCTTTCTGCCTCATATAATGATCATAAAATAGCCTGGTATGAGAATCTTGATGGTGAAGGACAATTTGGGGAACAACAGATTATTTCGACTTCTGTAACCAGTGCAATGGCAGTATTTACCGCTGATTTTGACAATGACGGTGATATGGATGTGCTTGCTGCTGCCGGGAATGGTGATTCAATTGTATGGTTTGAAAATGAGGATGGTGAAGGGAATTTCGGAGAACAACAAATTATCACTACATTAACTGACTTTCCAACTGATGTTTTCGCATTTGACCTGAATAGCGACGGTGATTTGGATGTGCTTTCTGTTTCAAACAATGATGAAAAAATAGCATGGTATAAGAATCTTACTCTTAAAATACTTGATCATCCTTTCAGTCAGGAGATTTGTCCAAATTCCGGTGCAGTTTTTACAGTTATTGCAAAAAATGCTACTAATTATCAGTGGCAGGTTGATGAGGGTAACGGTTTTGTTGATTTAATAGACAACAATATATATTCAGGAGTTTTAACAAACACCTTAAGCATTATTTCCGCAAGTATCGCAATGTCAGGTTTTCAATATCGTTGTGTTTTATCAAATCCGGGAGGCAGCCAGGTTACGTATGAAGCTACACTTTCGATTGCAGATTATGAAGACCCTGTAATAACTTCATCTCATCCTGATAAAATTCTTTATGCAAATAATAGTTGTGAAGCTGTTTTACAGGATTTTACGGGTGATGTGACAGCAATTGATAATTGTGATAACAATCTTACTATTTTTCAAACACCAGAAGCAGGATCTCTAATTTCCGGTGATTCAAATATTGTTTTGTTAACCGCAATGGATGATGCTAATAATAGTTCAGATGTGAGTTTTAAAATAGATGTTTTGGATAATACTGCACCAACTATTGTTTGTCCAGATAATCAAACAATTGAATTGTCTGAAGAACAAACCTTCTACATCGTAAAAGATAATGAGTTTAATCCTGTTTCAGTCTATGATAACTGCAATATTGAAAATATTTCTAACAATATTAACGGGTTGGAATCTCTAGCCGGAACAAAATTCTCTATAGGAACAACAACTATAAACTGGACAGCAATTGATAAAGCAAACAATAATTTTGAGGGTAGTTTTGATGTTACCATTGAACCATACGGAGGCATATTTATTTACCCGAATCCTGCGAAAAGAATCCTCTATATTGAGTTTTTTCGTGATGATGTCCAAAGAATGAAAATTTTTGATATTAATGGTAGACTAATATTCGAGAAAAAAGTAACGAAACAAAATGAGAATATTGATCTATTTGGTTTAGGTACAGGTGTTTATTTTATCCAAATTTTAACAAACGATGAAGTATTTATTACCAAAATTATAAAGAAGAGATGATATTTTTAATCTAATATATAGTCTTGTGAAAACAATTGATAACCAAATAATTGAAAACGTAATAAGTAAAGCCCAAATATCTCCTCGTAAGAGGATGAACCATAATTTTCATGAAGATTTCTCCGACCCCATTCAACGGTTTCTGAATGCCTGGGAGCCGGGCTCCTATCTACGGCCACACCGTCATCTAAGTCCGCCAAAAAGGGAAGTTTTTCTGGTATTACAAGGCCGGTTTGCGGTTGCCACATTTGATGATGAAGGCAATATCCTTGAAAAATTTATCCTTGATCCTGCAAAAGGCAATTTTGCCGTTGAGGTGGATGCAGGCGAATGGCATACAGTTATTCCCCTGGAAACAGGCTCTGTGGCCTATGAGCTGAAAGATGGCCCCTATGATCCGATTGATGACAAAGACTTTGCAAACTGGGCTCCAAAAGAGGGAGAAGAGGGGTGCGATGAGTATAACCAAAGAATTTTGAAAGAATTCGATAACTATTCCTAATTTTGCAGCCATATTTACTGCATGATGAATAGTTGCATCAGCAAAATCAAGAAATGATATGGCACAAAAACCCTCAATACCAAAAGGAACACGCGACTTCTCCCCTATTGAAATGGTGAGACGTAATTATATTTTTGATACTATCAAATCTATTTTTAAACTCTACGGCTACCTCCCCATTGAGACTCCTGCAATGGAAA
>JAOZOC010000699.1 GCA_029933495.1 Bacteroidales bacterium | reverse complement strand
TACCTTTATCAAGGCACACACAATACGTATGTGGGAAAAGATGTACAATATTGTTGAGCCTAAAAGGACAAATACTAATATCAGATATTACGATGATGATGATCTCAAAAAGCTGATAAATATTTCTATCCTAAACCGTAACGGTTATAAAATTTCCGCAATAGCAAGCCTGAGTGATTCGGCAATCTCTGAGGAGATACTGAGCCTTGCGCATACACTGAATGATTTTGAAAGTCAGATTGAAGGCCTGGTTGTTTCAATGATTGATCTTGATGAAAATATGTTTGAAAAAATATTTAACACTGCTGTTATTAAAATGGGATTTGAAGATGCAGTTATAAATATTTTATATCCATTTTTTGAAAAAATCGGGGTTCTATGGCAAATAGGAACAATTACTACATCACACAATTATTTTATATCAAATCTTGTTCGTCAAAAAATTATTGTCGCTATTGACGGATTGGTTAATTCATTTACAAGTAAAACAAAAACTTATTTACTCTTTCTGCCCGAAGGCGAACATCACGAACTGGGCCTCTTATTCTATCAGTATATCCTTAAAAAGAATAATTATAAGATTATATATCTCGGGGCAAATGTTCCTGACGAATGTTTGATTGAATTGATCAAATCCAAAAAGATTAACGGGTTGATGACTTCAGTTACGGCTCCTCTAAAACAGACTGAATTCGTAGAATATATTAAAGATCTTTCAAAAAGATTTAACAAAAAGCCAATTTATATTTCAGGATTCGGCATTAATAGTCTTGGAGATTTGCTTCCTGAAAATGTATCTTTTTTTAAAAACCCAAGAGAATTTAAGCACAAATTAAGCGTTTAACATATTACCAAATATGCTAAACGCAATATAAATAAAATAATACACCTATCTATCTGATTCTCTGTATTTTCCAATATTTTAATAAATTTTTATTTAAAATTGTTCTAAATAACTGTCATTATATCAATAATTGTGTTTATCTTTGTCGCATAAATATTAAACACTATATATAAATATTTAAAACGATGACAGCAATAGAATTTAACCATCAGATACTCAATCTTAAAGATAATCTCAGATACTTTGCATTTTCGTTAACAACAAATCAGGAAGATGCTCAGGATTTGGTTCAGGAAACCTATTTAAAGGCAATAACTCACAAAGACAAATTTAATCCATCGACAAATATGAAGGCGTGGGTTTATACAATTATGAAAAACACATTCATAAATAAGTATAGAAAAGAGTCGAAGTATAAAACAATGATTGATACAACAGAAGACCTCTTTTTTCTGAACACTTCAAGTAAATCCGGACACGAAACTCCCGAATCGCACTTCAATCATTCTGAATTAGAGAGAGTTGTAAACGGACTTTCCGACGAACACAGGGTCCCATTTCTTATGCACTTTCAGGGATATAAATACAGGGAAATTGCTGACGAACTGGAGCTTTCAATTGGTACTGTCAAAAGCCGTATATTCTTCAGCAGAAAAAAACTTATGGCAATGCTCAAAGATTTTCAGAATTAATACCTGTTTACATTATAAACGGTTCCGGTATCAGAGTTTTTTTTACAAATTCAGATACTGGATTTTATTTTTATGTACATTTGGCTTCTAAAAATATGGCTTTTTATGATGTATCTGACGAGAAGAGAGAGATTTAATGCTGCCCACCGCCTTTTCAGAGAAGACTGGGATGACAACAAGAATTATGAAGTGTTCGGCAAATGCTCCAATCCAAACTGGCACGGACATAATTATGTGTTATATGTAACAGTAAAAGGTGAGATAAATCCTGAAACCGGATTTGTTATCAATATAAAAACATTAAGCGAAATCATTAAAAGGAGAATTATTGAAAAAATTGATCATAAAAACCTTAACATTGAAGTGGATTTTCTAAAAGGGCAAATTATTTCGACTGAGAATATGGCAAAGGCATTCTGGAAAGAGCTGGAAACACCGATAAAAAAAAT
>JAOZOC010000698.1 GCA_029933495.1 Bacteroidales bacterium | reverse complement strand
GCTGCATTTGATGTGGATGACTATGAACATTTTGTAAATATTCAAAGTGAAGCTGCCGTCAGAAAGCTGGCAGGAAACTTTCCTTATGATAATCTTGAGGATGAGGATGCCAAGATAACCCTTCGCGGTGGTGCCGATGAGGTGAACCATATGCTCGAAGCGGAAATCACCGAAAGACTTTCTATTGCCGGAATTGAAGTAATTGAAGCACGCATTAACTATCTTGCTTATGCACAGGAAATTGCAGGTGCAATGCTCAAACGTCAGCAAGCAACCGCTGTTGTAGCTGCCAGAACAAAAATTGTTGAAGGTGCAGTCAGTATGGTTGAAATGGCTCTTGAGGAATTATCGAAGAAGAACATCATTGAACTGGACGAAGAAAGAAAAGCAGCTATGGTAAGCAACCTAATGGTTGTTCTAACTTCTGACAAGGATGTTGAACCTGTTATTAACACAGGAACTCTTTACTAAAATATTCTAACCATGGAAATCAGGCTAACAGAAAAATTTTTACTAATAGCACAAAATCCGGAAAAAGGAAGATTCCTGATTAACAGTATCCAGTTAAATTATGGAATTATTGGTGCAATCCTTATGGAAATGACATTTGACAACAGAATATCCATTGAGAAAGATAAGTTGTTGCTAAAAAGTTTCAAAAACAGTAAAGACCCTGTTATTTCAGAAATCACGTCTACAATAAAAAAATCAGATAAACCGAGGAAATTAAAATACTGGGTTTCAAGACTTGAAAAAAGAGCTAGGAAGTACAAGTGGATATTTCTTGAAAAAATGCAAAAAGAGAGGCTGGTACGGATTGAACAGAAAAAATTCCTCGGGTTCATATCTTACAGGCAATGCTACCTCATCAACAAAAAAATACGGGATGATATTTCAAAACAATTGAAAGAGGCTATACTTTATAAAAAAGATTTGAATAATGAAAATATTGTATTGCTGGGACTCGTTGAAGCCTGTGGTATGCATAAAACTATTGCGTCAGACAGACAGGAATTGAAAGTAATAAAGAAAAAGCTGAAAGTAATACTAAAGGAGGAACCGATTGCTCAGGCAGTAGGCAAAACAATTGCAGAAATGCAGGCAGCAATAACAGGAGTTCTCGCAGCATCAATTGCATCAAGCACTGCAGCGGCAGTCAGCTAATTAAAAAAAATTACAATGAAAAATACAGCAAATAATAATCAACAAAACAGATATCCGGGTATAAAATATACATTCGGAATAATTGTTTTTCTTTCACTATCTCTGAATTGTCTTTCACAAAAAGCAAATACGGGAAATACGGGTGAAGATGTAACATTGAAAACCGGAACGGGAGAAATTTACGGAACACTGTTGGTCCCTGAAAGGGATAAGCCCGTTCCTGTGGTATTGATCATATCTGGGTCAGGGCCAACCGACAGAAACGGAAATAATCCGATGATGACAAACAACTCGCTGAAGATGACAGCAGAAGCACTGTTTGAAGCTGGTATTGCCTCACTGCGATATGATAAAAGAGGAATTGCAAAAAGTGAAAAAGCGGGAGGCGATGAATCAAAACTAAGGTTTGAAAACTATATTGACGATGCTGCCGGCTGGATTGAAATGCTTAAAAACGATAAGCAGTTTGACAAAGTTATTGTTCTCGGACATAGCGAAGGGTCATTAATTGGTATGGTCGCTGCCGGAGTAGAAGGTGTCGGAGCATTTATCTCTGTTGCCGGGGCAGGGAAACCTGCTGATGAGATTCTAAAAGAGCAACTTAGAACACAACCGTCCTACGTTAAAGACCTCGCTTACCCTATTATTGACAAGCTCAAAGAAGGAGATACCGTTGCTAATGTTAACCCTTTGCTTAATTCATTATTCAGACCCAGTGTTCAGCCATACCTGATTTCGTGGTTCAAATACAATCCTGCAAAGGAGATTAAAAAACTAAAAATCCCGGTTCTGATAATTCAGGGCACTACAGATCTGCAGGTGG
>JAOZOC010000140.1 GCA_029933495.1 Bacteroidales bacterium | reverse complement strand
GGCTCGACAATAAGATTGAAAAATCTGTAGGATATATTGAAAAGAATGACTCTGACATACTTGACCTCCGAAACTATTTCAGTCCAAAAAAAAAGCCTGCAAAAGCGATACCGGAGTATGTTCAGGTCTTTTCTGATAAACACGGCTTTATTCCAAATCTGAGTATTATTGATCTTCTGTTTAATGAAGGCCCCAATGCCTGTGACTATTTGGAAATTTTAAACCTCCATTAATATTTTTACCTACTTTTGCGCCTTGTTTTTAATAATTTATTTTATTGACTGAAAGTATGAATATTCCCAGCAAATACAATCCCGGACAGACTGAAGACAAGTGGTACGACCACTGGATGAAACAGGGCTTTTTCAGAAGCACTCCCGATGAAAGAGAGCCTTATACAATTGTAATTCCCCCTCCTAATGTAACCGGGGTCCTGCATATGGGGCATATGCTGAACAACACATTACAGGATGTTTTGATCAGACGTGCAAGAATGCAAGGCTATAATGCTTTGTGGCTTCCGGGGACAGACCACGCTTCGATTGCCACAGAAGCCAAGGTTGTTGCAAAACTAAAAGAGGAAGGCATTGAGAAATCTGAAATAACCCGTGATGATTTTATGAAGCACGCCTGGGAGTGGAAAGAGAAACATGGTGGGATAATTCTTGAACAACTGAAAAAACTTGGAGCCTCCTGCGACTGGGAACGGACCCGTTTTACAATGGATGAAGCTCTTTATGAATCTGTAATTGATGTTTTTATCGACCTTTACAGCAAAGGGCTTATTTACCGCGGTGTCAGAATGGTAAACTGGGATCCAAAAGCTCTGACTGCTCTTTCGGATGAGGAAGTCATTCACAAAGAGGTTCAGTCTAAACTTTATTACCTTAGATATAAGGTTAAAGGTACAGAAGATAACTGGGTGATCATTGCGACTACAAGACCAGAGACAATACTTGGGGATACTGCCGTTTGTATTAACCCAAATGATGACAGATTTAAACACCTTGTCGGCAAAACAGTCATTGTTCCGCTGGTGAACCGTGCGGTTCCGGTTATTCAGGATGAGTATGTTGATATGGAATTCGGTACAGGTTGTTTGAAAATAACTCCTGCTCATGATGAAAATGACTACAAGATAGGCTACAAACATAAACTTGATACAATTGATATTTTTAATAATGACGGCACATTGAACGAAAATGCCCGGCTTTATATTGGTGAGGATAGATTTGATGTACGCGACAAAATTGTTAAAGACCTTAAAGAGGCCGGAAATCTTGTTAAAATTGAAGATTATGTAAACAAAGTTGGCTTTTCGGAAAGAACAGATGAGGTCATTGAGCCAAAACTGTCGATGCAATGGTTTCTAAAAATGGAAAACCTTGCAAAGCCTGCCCTTGATGTCGTTATGGATGATACTGTTAAGTTTCATCCTGCAAAATTCAAGAACACTTATCGCCACTGGATGGAAAATGTCCGCGACTGGTGTATATCAAGACAATTATGGTGGGGACAGAGAATACCTGCCTACTACTTACCAAACAGGGAGATTGTCGTTGCAAAATCAAAGGAGGAGGCTTACAAAATTGCTATGGAAAAGTTTGACCTCCCCGGTTTGAAGATTGATGACCTGAAACAGGATGAAGACGTGCTGGATACCTGGTTTTCTTCATGGCTGTGGCCAATATCTGTTTTTGATGGGATAAGATATCCGGATAACGAAGATATAAAATACTACTATCCAACGAACGACCTGGTAACAGCTCCTGAAATTCTTTTCTTCTGGGTGGCAAGAATGATAATGGCCGGACAGGAATACCGTAAGGATATTCCTTTTAAGAATGTATATCTAACCGGCATAGTAAGAGATAAGCAGGGTAGAAAAATGTCAAAATCGCTTGGCAATTCCCCCGATCCTATAGAGTTGATGAAGAAACATGGTGCTGACGGAGTCAGAGTAGGGATGTTATTGACATCACCTGCCGGAAATGATCTTCCGTTTGATGAAGTGCTTTGTGAGCAGGGGAGGAATTTCTCCAATAAAATATGGAATGCTCTACGGCTTGTTAAAGGCTGGGAGATTGATAATAATATTGAACAGCCCGGATATGCAAAGATTTCAGTTAAATGGTTCGAGGCAAGGATGAATTCAGTTCTTGAAACTATTCAGGATCACTTTTCAAAATATCGCATCTCAGATGCTCTGATGTCCGTTTATAAGCTTATTTGGGATGATTTCTGTTCCTGGTATCTTGAAATGATAAAGCCAGCATATCAAAAACCTATTGACAAAGCTACCTTTGATAGCACAATTATCTTTTTTGAAGAACTGATGAAAATTCTTCATCCTTTTATGCCGTTTATTACTGAGGAAATCTGGCATCTGCTTGGAGACCGTGACGATAAGGATTGTATCATTGTTGCTACAATGCCCGAAAGCAAAGCTTTTGACAAAGCTCTGCTTGAATCATTTAGTGTTGAAGAGCAAGCTATTATTGCCATTCGTAACCTTAGAAAAAACAAAGGTATTCCGAATAAAGAGCCAATAGAGCTTTTTGTAAAAAAGAATAATGATCAGAAAGCAGATCACACCTTCGACGATGTTATTTCCAAACTTTGTAACATTAGTGAGATTAAATACACAGATGAAAAAATTGAAGGTGCTGCTTCATTTATTGTTAAATCAACTGAATTTTATGTGCCACTCGGTGATAATGTAGATATTGAGGCTGAAATAGCCAAATTGGAGGAAGAATTGAAATACACCCAGGGTTTCCTGAATTCCGTTGCAAAAAAGCTAAGTAATGAACGTTTTGTAAATAATGCACCTGCAGCTGTTGTGGATAAGGAAAAGAAAAAGCAGGCCGATGCCGAAAGCAGGATTAAGGTTATTGAAGAGCAGCTCAAAGGGTTGGGGAAGAATTAAGGTCATCCATCCGGAGACTGTGAGGAAGAGTTGTATTTTAATAAAACTATTGTTACTTTTGCAAAAAGCTACAGAAAAATGAATCCTAAAAAAGACAAATATCAGTAACATGCGGTTACTATATTAATAGTAAGATAAAATGAAGTTGAAGTAAGTTATTACTTGAAATAAAAGTATTTTATTGTAACTTTACCCAAAAAAAGCAAAGATCATGAAAAAAATTGCATTCTTCCTGTGTGCAGCGTTTTTCGGCATTTCATTGACTGCACAAATTACTTTTGAAACAACAATCGGGAACATTGATGATGATGGAGGAATCTCTATTGCTGAGTGTTCTGATGGAGGCTTTATCATTTCGGGTTACACCGAGAATTACTATTCCGGATACAGAAATATATACGTTGTCAGACTTAACCAGTATGGAGATACTTTGTGGACTCATACTGAAGGAGACACATATCAGTATTGTTCTGCAAATTCAGCATGCCAGACTTTCGACCAGGGTTTTATCGTTACCGGATACATTTATATTGATGATGAGGAAATGCCGTTTTTACTAAAACTGAGTAGTGATGGGGCAAAAGAGTGGATAAAAATCTATTCATCATTTTTGGCAAAAGGGTCAGGACGATCTGTAATTAAGACGACAGATTCCTCTTTTGTATTTTGTGGAACGGCTGAGTCAGATAAAAGCTCTGACAAATTATGGAATCAACAGGTTTTTGTTGCAAAAATCAATAACCAGGGTGAGGTAATCTGGAACAAAACATTAGGGAACTCGGGCGTACATTATGCAGTTGATGTTATTGAAACCTCCGACAGCAATTATGTCGTGGCAGGAATGTTTGATACACCCGGGGAATACCACGATGCCTGGGCTTTTAAGGTGCACAAAACCGGCATTCCACTCTGGAATAAGACTTATGGAACAGATAACTCTCTGGATTCGTTTCAAAGTGTGGATGAGACATCTGACGGAGGACTTATTTTCTGCGGCACAACATATCAGGGTATAATTGCTATGAATGGGGATGTTTATCTCGTCAAGACCAATGCCAACGGAAATGAGGAATGGTCTAAAACAATCGGTGGAAGCCATGATATCGGAGGTGTTTCTGTTTGTAATACAAGCGATAATGAATTAATTATCGGTGCTGAATCTGATGATTACGGCAATGGTGATTATGATATCCTGTTAATAAAAACTGATATACAAGGTGATTCATTGTGGACAAGGTTTCATGGAGGGCCTTTGACCGAATATGTTAGATCATTAATTACAACAAATGACGGAGGCTTTGCATTTACAGGCTACACAAGAAGTTATGGCGTTGGCGGTTCTGACGTTTATGTTGTAAAAACAAATGCAGACGGATTGTTAACGTCAATTGATGATACCCGAAACCTGCCACAAGTCACTATTTCTCCAAATCCCTCAGGCGGATTGTTTTCTGTAACAAGCAATGAACCGATTAACGGATTTACAGTATATGACCTTAACGGGAAGATTGTTTCAGAACAAACTTTTCAAGATAATAACCTGAAGTTTTTCAACATCAATTTACAGGATAAACCGGACGGACTGTTCTGTATTACGATAAAATCAGGAGGAAATTATCATTCATTTAAAGTTATAAAAAAGCAGTAACCGGAATATTCACAATAAATTCAAAGTCATGAAAAAGTATATTTCCATACTGGCAGCAGTAATCGTTTTACAATCATTTTCAAAATTGACAGGCCAGAATTATCAATGGGGATGGGCTTCAAGTATGGAGACAGGCTCACAATACAGTTCTATTTTAACAAGACACTGCGATTTCTATAATAATCTGTATTCAGCTATCCCATTCGACTCTTTGCTTATTTTACCGGACACTACCTTTTATCATCCGGAACAGAGCCTGCCCTGGGCTAATTGTGCCATAGTTGAACATAACGTAAACGGTCAGTACATAAATAATAAATCAGTTGACATATACACCTTACCCGGGATATATGTATACTATCCACGAATAGTAACTGATGATAGTGATAATATGTTTGTAGCCTGCTCATTTACAAAGCGATTATTTATACAGGATACGATTATTGAACACTCTGTAACACCTTATCCTTTTACTCCTGATGTAGCACTTCTAAAATTTAATTCGCAACGTAAAATTACAGGTGCAAGCCTGATTGGAGGAACCCTTTCTGACGACTTATATGATTTCTTCCCAGGCGAAAATGGTAGTATGTATCTTTTCACCCATCATACAGCAAGTGAACAGGTTCCGTCCACAATAAGTTTTTTTAATCAGGATACGGTTTATTCCTCAGATGAATTTTTATCAATAACGAAAGTGGATATATCCGGGAATTTATTGTGGCACAATGATTTTCACTTTCAACCATATGGTGAAGACTTAACTTATGGAAAAGATGGGAATCTGTATCTTTGGGGAAAGTCATTCAGTGACATTATTTTTAACGGAGACACTATTCCTATGCCTGATCCCGGCTCAGATTATTCTTGTTTTTACTCTGTTATAACACCTGACGGAGAGGTTACGGAACTGACATTTCAAGACTTTATTATCAATCCTCTGAATATCAAAGTCAATGCGGAGGGCGAATGGTTTATATCAGGTTCCGTTTGGGATACATTTATTATCGGGCAGGATACGACTATAGTCCCGGAAGATGAATATTACGGTTTTATAGGAAAATTTGACCAGCAATTACAACCTCTCTGGTACCATATCATTCCAAAAGCCGATGACCAGTATCTTGGCATTATGTATATACTGGAGTCCAATGATAATCTGTTATTTGCGTTAAACTGCAACAATGAAATTGATTTATCAGATACAATTATCAATGCAGGCGATAAAATGACAACAATAATCGGTGAGTTTGACGAACTGGGAAACTTAAAATATGCATCTGCCATAGAAACAACCAATGAAATACGTACAGTAACGTTTACACTAGACAACTGTAATAATCCCGTTATTTCAGGTAGTCTAAAAGGCACAGCTATTTTTGGAAATATTACCATTAACTCCGCTTCTTACAATACTCAGGACGGTTTTATAGCAAAATTCAACAGAAGTGAACAAGAATCTGTTTACATTGGGACTGACACAACTGCTTGCGGGGAATTCACAATTTACGGACCTGACGAATATCAATATTATAAGGTTAACGATATTGTTTCGGAACAAAACGGAATTACAGTTTACGAAACCGGAACATATTATTTTGCCTGTGCCGGTCAGGACGGATGTTGGCTTTACGACACGATAAATATAACTATTCACCCTGCTTTTGAAATCAATCTTGGTAGTGATACCACGATATCAAAGAATGATACTATCACTTTCGAGGTTTCTGATGATTATGAATCATACTTGTGGTTTGACGGCTCAACATCAAATAGTTTAACTATTGCAGGAGATGAATATGGTGTTGGCAGTATTGACGTATGGGTTCAGGTTGCCGAAGGGCCTTGTATAATCACCGACACAATCATTCTGACAATTACTGTTGGTATTGATGAATTGCAGAACAGTTTATTAAAAATATATCCAAATCCGTTTAAGGAAAGTATAACAGTTGATGTAAAAGATAATTTCAGAACAATTGAGATTTTCAACACCAATGGACTTTCCATTTTTAACAGTGAAATAAATCATTCTGTATCCAGATCAATTGAAATAGACCTGAAAAATTTGAAGAGAGGGGTGTATTTTCTAAAGATAAGTACATCGAGAGGAGCTTTATTTAAAAAAATTGTCAAAATATAGCAGGAGTTTTTCTATCAATCGTCAAAAATAAAAACTTCCTCAATCTTCAAACCGAATACTCTGGCAATATCATGAGCAAGTTTTAATGAAGGATTGTATTTCCCCTTTTCAAGAAACACGATGGTCTCCCTTCTTACACCGACTTTATGTGCTAAATCACGTTGGGTAAGATTATCTCTGGCACGTAATTCTTTAATTCTGCTCGTCATAAATACCAAAGCTTGAAAGTAACAATGAAAATATACCTATAAACAAAGATATTAATACCCCTCCCCCCATCAGATTACTGATATCAGTAAACTGTATTCTTTCTGAGTACAATATAAACCAGAAAAGCAGATTCATATAAAAAGCAATATACCCCACTTTTAGGGAATGTATCAATTTAATTTACAACTTTTTATAACAAAGCTTCAATATCCTGCCTTACTGTCAAGTCACTTGGACGCTTGGCTTTATCATCAACTGTTTTGCCATTCTTATCGATAATCATATAACGAGGGATATAGCGGACATTGTAAAGATTATCATACTCTTTGCGTACTTTCTTTGAAGCGCGATAATGGTCTCCGGTTATCTGTAATATTTTAACCATCTGCTTCCAGGCAATGGAATCCCTGTCGGAGGAGATATAAACAAAAGCAACATCCTTACCCTTAAAATAGTCCTGCATCTCCAGCGAATAGGGCATTTCGCCTTTACATGGGCCACACCAGCTTGCCCAGAAATCAAGATAAATAACCTTTCCTTTGTATTTTGCAATTACATCATTAAATGTTGTATTTGAGTATTCCTTTCTTTCAAGATTTACCAGATGAGCTCCCTCAGGCATTGCCTGGCTAAGCTGCTTTTTAACCTTATCATACTCATTATAAACATATTCTCTGAGCTTCTCATTTGTAACATTTTCATTAAAGAAATCTTTATTCTTTTCAAAATAATCAATATTGTATCTGCTTATCTTTCCATAAAAATAATTGGCAATTACCCGTTCTTTTTCGTATCCGTCCAAATTTGATTGATAGAGGGATAGTAAGATAGAATCCCTTTCAACACCATTAGTACCTTTAAGTAA
>JAOZOC010000697.1 GCA_029933495.1 Bacteroidales bacterium | reverse complement strand
TTGTGTCAGTTGATGACCCACTTATTATTCGTATTTTTTGTGAGCAGGATTATATTGTTGTAGAAAACAATCTGCAACGAAAATCTGTTGTAAAGGATGCCGGAGGTATCGGACTTGAAAATATCCGGTCAAGATACGGCTATCTTACAGATAAAGAATTGATTAATATTGAGACAGAAAAAGAGTTTATTGTAAAAATCCCTCTGCTGAGTAAAATGGAAAATATATGAGAGTACTGATAATTGAAGATGAAAAACCGGCTGCAGACAGGCTGGAAATGCTTATAAAACAATATGATCCTGATATTGAAATTGCCGGCAGGGCTGATTCGGTAAAAAGTAGTGTGAAGTGGATTGATTCCAACCCAAAGCCGGATTTAGCATTTCTGGATATTCAGCTTGCCGATGGACTGAGCTTTGAGATTTTTGAGCAGACCGTTCTTGATTGTCCGGTGATTTTTACAACCGCATTTGACGAATATGCAATAAGAGCTTTTAAAGTAAACAGTATTGACTATTTGTTAAAACCAATTGACCTTGATGAACTTGAAGGTGCTATCGAGAAATACAAAAGAATACTGCCACAGCCTGACACTGAACCCCGCCAGCATATTTTCGACAAGGTGTTGAATTTACTGACCGACAATTATAAACGAAGGTTTGTGATAAAAGTCGGCGAGCATATCCGTTCCATTCCGGTTGAGGATATTCTCTATTTCTACAGCCTGGAAAAAGCAACATATCTTCATACTTCCGGTGACCGTAACTATGTCATCGACTACTCACTTGAGCAGATTGAGAACCTAATTGACCCAAAGTTTTTCTTTAGGATAAATCGCAGATACTTAATTTCGTTAACTTCTTTTACCGACATAATTGCCTATACAAACAGCCGCCTTAAGATTGAATTGCTCCAATCTGATGATAATGATGTAATCGTAGCAAGGGAAAAAACTTCTGATTTTAAAAAATGGCTCGACCGTTAGTATCTTAGCAATAAATAATTACTTTTTGGTTCAGGCTTGTCCGGGTTGGGTTTTTGAATTGCTTTATTCAGAATTTAAAATGCGATGTTGACAAAATTAATGAGTTTTAGTATCTTTGCTGTCTCTTAGTTTATATTGTAAATGGAGTTGTAATATTATTTTTTTGAAATAAAGTTAAAAACAATGATAGCATCAGAATATACTGAAATTGAACAAAAAAAAGTCCAGTTAATATCGCTCATAACACAGTTATATGATATTGATATTATTGAAGATATTGAGGCACTTCTGCTTAATAAAAAGAAGGATTGGTGGAATATAATCAGTGATGCAGAAAAGCAAGCTATTGATAAAGGGCTTGAAGATGTGCAACAAGGTAGACTTGTTACTAATGAGCAGGTTATTAATGAGTTTAACGAACGATATAAAGACATATAGAAGTGTTTAGTAGAATAATATGGACAACTTCAGCCAAAAAAGATTATTTTGAAATACTTGATTAGTAATTGGGGCGGCAAATCAGCAATGAAATTTAGTAATACTGTAACTAAACAATTAGAGCTTATTTCACGAATGCCGGGATTATACCCTGTTACAGAGGCAAGAAAAGATTTAAGACGTTGCGTTGTCGCAAAGCAAGTATCGTTGTACTATCAGGAATCAAAACCTAATAAAAATATTATAATACTACGCTTTTTTGATAATAGAAGAAACCCGGATGATTTAACTGACAAACTTAATAAGGTTTTATAAAAATTTCAATTTGTAATTTAATATTGTTAGAAATTGTAATAAATTCCAAAAAAAATCGTCTATTATTTATTCAACTTTTGAGATATGTAAATTTGCTAAGGCAATCAAAATTTAAATTTCTTTATTTGTATTAGATGAGAGTACTTTTTACAATTATTCTTTTTATGGTTTTGCTGGTTGTTCCTCGGGAGATTTGGGCTAATCCTGACACTAAATTCACTATAAGTGGATACATTAAAGACGCAGAGACCG
>JAOZOC010000696.1 GCA_029933495.1 Bacteroidales bacterium | reverse complement strand
TATTATCTTGGATTCAATCCGCTTCTTGGAGCAACTGTTTTCAGTCTTCTGGCAGCCTGGATCATAGAATTTATGTCGAAACGAACCGATGTCCGTGAAGACTCGGCAATCGCAATTTTATGGTCGTTTGGGATGGCAATCGGGATAATCTTTATTTTTATCACACCCGGATATGCTCCAAACCTGATGAGTTACCTATTCGGAAGCATCCTGACAGTGTCGCATATTGATTTGATTATGATGTTTTCGGTAACAATTGCCATTTCTCTGTTCTTTAGCATTTTTTACAAAACAATTCTGTTTACTGCTTTCGATGAGCAATATTTAAAAACAAGAAATATCCCTGTTGAACTCTTCAATTATATTTTGATGGGGTTTGTTGCACTTGCAATCGTGTTGAGTATCAAGGCAGTAGGTATTATTTTAATAATTTCATTACTAACTATCCCACAAAGCTCTGCAAATCTTTTTGTTAAGGATTTTAGTAAACTGATTTATTATTCTATACTGATAGGTGTAATGGGTTCTCTTTCCGGTCTTATAGCTTCTTACTATTTAGATATTCCTTCGGGAGCTTCCATTATTTTTGTCCTTGTTGTTATTTTTGTAATTCTGAGGCTTATCAAATATTTGATAACAAGAAAAAGTTCATTTTAAACATTTTCATTAAATAGCGTTGGCTTTTGTAACAATATTATTATTTTCAAGTAAAAACTGAAACAAATACATTATGTTATATATTTGTCTGGAATTTATGAAATTTGAAGCAAAGTACATATTATTAGTTACCTTCATATTGGCATTTGCCTTTGGGACAAAAGCACAGGATTCATATTACTCGCAGTACTACAACAATATGACCTATTACAATCCTGCCTATACGGGGTTGAATGAAGGACTTAAGGTAGGATTTACTTATCGTGACCAGTGGCCAAATTATAGCGACGATCTTAAGACTTACAACTTCAATATGGATTTTGCAGAAAGAGGTTTACCCGGACTTGGGGGTTTTGGTATTATTTTTAACGCAAATAAAGAAGGTAATGGCCTGATCAAAACTAACTTCATCGGATTACTTGGTTCTGCAAGAATCAGGTTGCAGAGGCACTGGGTGACTCAAGTAGGTGTCACAATAGCTTTTGTCCAGAAGCAAATAGATGTGGGTGATTTTATCTGGAGTGACCAGCTTGACGACAGACATGGACTTTTATATCCCGAATCATCTTTTGCCGGTTTACCAAGTCAAAGCATTTCATATCCTGATGTTAACCTCGGAGGACTTATTAAATACGAGAAGCGCCTCATTACTGCTACTTTAGGTTTTGGTATCAACCATTTTTTCAAGCCCAATGAGTCTTTTTATAATCTTGACATTCGTGTACCCCGCAAATACGATGTGAATATTGATGTTGTATTCCTGCAAAGAAATAACCCACGAAAAGGCTTTAAATTCAACCCCGGGTTATTATATGAGTATCAAAATTCCTTCAGCAACTTTTCTCTTGGAATGAATGTACAAAAATCCATTATTTATGCAGGAGCCTGGTATAGAAACAGGAATTCGGCAATATATAAAGTCCAGTCATTGATGTTTGTTGTTGGTGTCCAGATACCAATGGTCAATAAGTATTCAAGGATTAAACTTATGTATAGCTACGATGTTGGAATATCAAATATGAAAGGAACAGGTGGTGCACATGAGATAACACTTCGTTTCCAGTTTGACGAAATTCACCTCATAAAAAGCAACTCTTACTTCTCGCGTGACTATCCTGTAATAATGGAACCATTGAGATTTTAACGGCCCGGCAGCAGAAATCACAACTTCTGAGTTCACTAAACACCAGATTTACAGCTCTTTTACAAACATCAAAAAAAATATTAAACAAATTTGTTCAGTTAAAAAATAAAGCTGTATATTTGCACCCATTTTTAGCAGTAACCTTATATAAAACAGAGAGCGATGAGCAAGAATGAATTAGTGAAATTTGT
>JAOZOC010000139.1 GCA_029933495.1 Bacteroidales bacterium | reverse complement strand
CACAACCAACATTGTTTGGACGGCATCATAGATGTTTGTTAAAAATTGATCTGTATCCCAGCCCAATAACGGATCACCGGTATTTGCATCTATACTTCCCAATTTCCCTGCTGTCGAGGCTATTGTTAGTTCATGCTGAAATGTATGTCCGGCAAGTGTTGCATGGTTGGCCTCAATATTTAATTTAAAATCATCAATCAAATCAAATTCTCTCAGGAAGTTCAGGATTGTTGCCGAGTCAAAATCATATTGGTGTTTTGTAGGCTCCTTAGGCTTGGGTTCTATCAGTAAGGTACCTTTAAATCCGATTTTCTTTTTATAATCAACAGCCATTTGGAAAAATCGCGCTAATTGTTCCTGCTCACGCTTAAAATCAGTATTCAAAAGTGTTTCATAACCTTCGCGCCCACCCCAGAAGATATAATTTTCGCCTCCCAGCTCCATTGTTACATCCATTGCATTTTTAACCTGCGCGGCTGCATAGGCAAATACGTGGACATCAGGATTGCTACCTGCCCCGTGCATATATCTCGGATTGGAAAAAAGGTTTGCCGTACCCCATAACGGTTTAACACCAGTAATCTCCTGCAACTGTTTTGCTTTAGCAGCTATCTTCCATAAGTTATCGCAACTTTCAGAAAATGAATCGCCTTCAGGAGCAATATCCCTGTCGTGAAAGCAATAGTGCCTTACTCCCAATTTTGTAAAAAATTCAAAGGCTGCATCAAGGGTGTTTTCTGCGATCTCCATTTTACTCTTTCCTTCTGACCAGGGACGCTGAAGGCTTGCACTGCCAAACATATCACTTCCCTCTCCCTTCAGACTGTGCCAGTAAGCAACCGCAAACCTGAAATGCTCTTCCATTGTTTTTCCGTCAACAATTCTTTCAGGATCATAATATTTGAATGCTAACGGATTATCAGAATCCTTGCCTTCAAAAGCTATCTTATCGATTGAATTAAAATACGATTTTTTACCTTTATAATACTTCATAT
This sequence comes from Bacteroidales bacterium, assembly GCA_029933495.1. Taxonomy (GTDB): domain Bacteria; phylum Bacteroidota; class Bacteroidia; order Bacteroidales; family JAADJA01; genus JAADJA01. Next base: position 6,837 of record JAOZOC010000139.1, on the reverse strand, counting down.
TATTATATAATTATTTTGAAATATACTAGTTATATGCTTACTACGTTTTGTCACGATTTTCGGCTTCGCCATCGAAAATCGCACCAAAACTATTTATTATTTCTACTTTGCCCCACGGGTTAAAACCCGTGGCTACAGATATTTCGCTCCGTGCTCCTCCGCTAAAGTTCCTGCGACACTCGTATGGGGCTTTTAATTATTCACTTTATATACATTTTCCTTCAAATGTGAAAGCGTCCACGCTTGCAAAAGACCTCAAACACCTGCAAGGCTCCTCACCAATTGCCCTTATGCAACCTTACATAAGGCTTTCTTTCCATCTCCCAAATAACTCCCTGTATCTTTCCTTTTTCTTTTCATCCGTCCTCTCGGTAAGTATGGGTGTAAAATCAAAGAACATTTCATCGGGAGATGAATAATACCCATAACCTAGAGCTGCGCCCTGTGCAGCACCAACAGCACCGTCGGTTTCGTACAGTTCTATTTTTGTACCTAATAAATTGGTAATGGCCTCACGGAATACCGGACTCCTGAACAATCCGGTATTTGCAGCCCTGACAACATCCGGTTTAACATTTGCATACTCCATTATATCAATTCCATAACGAAAAGCACACGCAACTCCTTCCTGACCTGCCCTGTATAAATGCTGTTTCTTATGAATATTAAAATTCAGGTTCAAAAGGCTTGCTCCGGGGTTCTTATCTAATAAAATCCGTTCAGACCCATTTCCGAAAGGATAAAACAACAAACCGTCAGAGCCAATGTCCGCACCTAAAGCAATTGTGTTCATTTCGTCATAACTGGCATTCTCGGCGACATTATTCTTTAGCCAGGTATTTAAAATGCCTGTTCCATTTATACATAAAAGAATACCAAGACTGGGGTTTTTATTTGTATGATTGACATGAGCAAATGTATTTACCCTTGAAAGAGGCTCGGCTACAGCCTTATTACTGATTGCATACAAAACTCCTGATGTTCCGGCAGAAGCTGCGATTTCACCAGCCCGTAACACATTAAGCGAAAAAGCATTATTGGGTTGATCGCCTGCCCTGTATGACAATGTCGTCCCTGGTTTAAGACCCAACTCCACAGCAGCAGTCTTCTGAATGAATCCCTGTTCAGCAAAAACAGGAACCTGCGAAGGAACCAGATGGTGATCTATACCATAATATTCTAACAGAAAATTCGCAACACGATAATCTTTAAAATTCCATAAAACGGCTTCGCTCAAACCTGTAATGGTAGAATTTATCTCGCCTGTCATCTTCATAGCAATATAATCTCCGGGAAGCATAAACTTATAAACTTTCTCAAAAACCTCAGGTTCATTTTCTTTTACCCATTTTAATTTTGAGGTCGTAAAATTGCCAGGGGAATTTAACAGATGATTCAGACAATATTCCTTACCCAGTTCCATAAAAGCCTGCTCTCCCAAATCTGCAGCTCTGCTGTCGCACCAGATTACGGAAGGACGTAAAACTTCTTGTTTTTCATCAACCAGAACAAGCCCATGCATCTGGTATGTTATTCCAACAGACTTAATATCTTCGGGAGCAGTACCGGTCTGTTTCAGCAGGTTTTGGGAAGCCTTCTTAAGATTCTCCCACCACATCTCAGGATTCTGTTCTGCCCATCCTGGCTGAAGGCTGATAATTTCCATCTCTTTTTCAGGATATTGGCTTTTGCCAATGCACTTCCCGGATGCAGCATCGTAAAGTGCAGCTTTAACAAATGAGCTTCCTATATCAAACCCTATACTTAACATAACTACTTTTTATTTGTCCATAACTTTTCCATCTCTTCCAATGTTTTACCTTTAGTCTCCGGCAGCATCTTATAAACAAATATAGCGGCAAGAACACCCATGAAGCCATACAACCAATAGGCAAAAGCATGATTAAAATATTGATTTAACCAGCTACTCTTATTAAGTATGGGAAATGTTGACGAAATTAAATAATTTGCAATCCACTGAGCAGCAACTGCAACGGCCATAGCCTTTCCTCGGATTTTATTGGGAAATATTTCGGATAACATAACCCATACAACAGGTCCCCAGCTAAAAGCAAAACCGGCAGTGTATAAAAGCATAAAAATCAATGAAAGCAATCCCATTGAGTGGAAATAGAAGGTGAGTCCCAGACCGGTCATAGCTATAGCCATCACCAGCGCACCGGTAAAGAGTAAAGGTTTTCTTCCGTACTTGTCCACTGTAAAAATTGCCAGTACCGTAAAAATGAGATTAACTGACCCCACAATTATCGTCTGAAGGAGTGACAGGTCTTTACCCGAGCCCATACTTTTGAAAATTTCTGGAGCATAATACAAAACCACGTTTATCCCGACAAACTGTTGAAATACAGAAAGCAACACCCCGATTATGATAATGGCATATCCGAATGAAAACAGTTTTCCGGATCGTTGCTGAACAGTTTTTTCTATTTCTATGATCTCCTGTTTTGCCGAATCTTCACCTCCCAATTTTTTCAAAATACGTAAAGCCTCATCAACTCTGCCTTTAAGAATTAACCAACGGGGACTTTCAGGAACAAAAAACAGTAATACAAAAAAGATGGTTGCAGGAATTAATTCGGAGGCAAACATCCATCGCCACCCAACCTGATTTAACCAGGCTTCATCTCCCTGCAATGCAATGAAATAATTTACAAAATATACAATTAGCATCCCGAAGATAATTGCAAACTGATTCCAGGAAACCAGTTTACCACGAATGTCTGCCGGTGCAAGCTCTGCAATATACATAGGAGCAAACATTGAAGCCAGCCCAACACCAATTCCTCCAATCAGTCTGTATATCACAAAAACATATATAAATGTATGATCTGCCTGGCCAATAGGACGAATAAATATTTCAGGCATTGCCGAGCCTAATGCAGAGATTATAAAAAGCAAAGCTGCCAGCATCAACCCTTTTTTACGTCCGAGTTTCAAACTGATTATTCCACCGGTCATGCCACCTATTACGCAGCCAATCAGTGCACTTGAAACCACAAATCCAAGCCTTGTATTTGCCACAGTTTCTGACAATCCAAAGGGTTCAATAAAAAATTTCTCAAGTGACCCCACAGAACCGGATATTACAGCAGTGTCATAGCCGAATAAAAGTCCGCCCAGAGTTGCAACCAGGGTAATTCCAAAAACATAGGTTCTATTGATTGTTGACGTTGATGTGTTCATATATAAAACAGATTAATTTCTTTCCGTGTATTGAAATACTTTTCTTTGTCGAAGCGATACAGTATAGCCGGCTTATGTGCCACACCCTTTTGCTTTTCATTTAAAGGAATCAGATACTTTGCCTGTCCCAGTTTCTTTCTAAAATTACGATTGTCATATTTGTTCCCGGTGATAGCTTCATAGATATTCTGCACATCTCGTAAGCTGAATTTTTCAGGCAGAAGTTCAAAACCGATGATGGGATTAAATCTTAGCTCCTGCCGCAAAACCTCCAATCCTTTCTGCATAATTTTGTAATGATCCAATGCCAGGGTTTTTATTGAAGAAACATCATACCACCGGGCATTGTGCGACCTCTCCATCAGTTCCTCGTTACTATGGTCAATCTTAATCAGTGAATAATAAGCTGTGGAAACAATACGTCTGATTGATACCGAATAGGTGCTTTCAATCCACTCTCTGTCCTGCTTCCTGCTGACACGGTCGGCACTACCAAAAGTATATAACTGCCTTAAAAATACATTATCCAATCCGGTAAGTTCCATTAAAACAAGACCTGCATATTCATCCAGATCACGATTTTTAAGCACAAGGCTACCGGGTAACTTAAGTTTTGAATTGTTTGAGGATGGGCTATTCTGATCAATAAGCAATATCTTCAGGTTTCTACTGTCAAAGCCAAAAACAACGCAATCAACAGATATTGAAGGATTATAATGAGTACCAGAATCAGACATAGCGTATTTTATACGTTAACCTCTGCAAAGATAAATAAGGAGAATATAAAAAGCAAACTTAATGCACTATTTCCGCTAAGCAGAATCAACTCTAACACTCAGGACATCCTGATATTCAATAAATTAATGGATTATGAATAATCATTCCAAATATTTTCTTTGGAAAAACGTTCGTTATTCCGTACCTTTGCCGATTCTAACATCGTACAAATATAGACATGAGAACTATTAATATCACAAAGGCAAGATCGAACCTATACAAACTTGTTGATGATGCCCATTTATCAAGTGAGCCGATATACATAACCGGTAAAAGGTCAAATGCAGTTTTAATTTCTGAAGAAGACTGGAAAGCAATTCAGGAAACTTTGTATTTATTATCACTTCCCGGAATGCGTGAATCAATTAGAGAAGGGATGAAAATTCCATTGGATAACTGCGCTGAAGAACTAGAGTGGTGAGCTGGAAGATAGTCTATACAAAACAAGCTCAAAAAGATGCAAAAAGAATAACTGTGTCCGGATTAAAACCAAAGGCAGAAAAGCTTATTCAAATTTTGCATAATAATCCATATCAATCTCCACCCTCTTTTGAAAAATTAGTTGGAGATTTATCAGGTGCATATTCCAGAAGAATCAATATCAAGCATAGGTTAATATACCAAGTTTACAATGATAAAAAAGTTATAAAAATTATTCGAATGTGGACACACTATGAATAATCCATAACGATACTATGCTACTTACTAAAAACTATCACTTTATTTATTTTCACAACAGTACCAGCCGAAAATATTTTCCGAACCGAATGGTCATCAATTCCAATTTTTTTATATAATTCAGGTGGAACACTAATATCGGCAAGATATATATTACCAACATACTTTGATGCTTTGTGCTTAAAAAGCCCTATCTTGGGAAGTGCAAGGGTCAGAGTAGCTTTTGCCTTTACTGTTGGTTCTCCGGGAATACCATCCATAAGGTTAAGGCCTGACGGAGTATCCAATGACACAACCGGAATACCTGAAGAATTAATATCTTCAATCAACTCTTTTGCCCGTCCTGCCGGATTTCCATTAATGCTATAACCAATTAATCCGTCAATTATCACATCAGCATCTTTATCAATGGAATCAGCACATGTGATACCCATTTTCATCAATATTTCATATTGCTGCCTTGTGACCTCTTTGAACTTTCCCGGTTTAGATGATAAAACGATACTAACATCTGCGCCCCAGTTATGCAAACTCCTGGCAGCTACCAGCACACCTCCACCATTTCCTCCTGATCCTGCAACAACAACTACCTTTTTGTCTAATGGGTTGCTATGGAGATATAATCTGTTAACAAGAATTGCCAGATTAACTCCTGCATTTTCCATCATACGAGTAAGGTCAATGCCATACTCTTCAATCATTATTCTGTCCACCTCAATCATTTCTGAAGTAGAAATATACGGTACTGTTCCTTTATAGTGTGGAATCATATTTTCTCAGTTCTAAAATTAAAATCTATTTGTCCGGGCATGACAATATGGAGTTCCGCCTGTTTTTTTATAATACTCCTGGTGATAGTTCTCAGCTCTCCAAAATGTTGTGACTTTGGTCACTTTTGTAGTCACGTTATATCCTTTGCTTTTTAGGATATCAATTAGCTCTTCGGCAATTTTCTTTTGATCATCATCGAAATAAAAGACCTCCGACCGATACTGATCACCAATATCCGGTCCCTGCCTGTCAAGCTGTGTCGGATCATGGATTTCAAAGAAGAGTTTTGCGAGCTTTTCGTAGGTAACTTTTTCAGGATTATAAACTACCTCTATTGCTTCAGCATGGCCTGTAGTGTGTGAACATACCTGTTCATAAGTAGGATTTTTCTTATGACCTCCGATGTATCCAGCCGCTACTGAAATTACTCCCGGCTCTTTCATAAAATAGAATTCCATTCCCCAAAAGCAGCCTCCTGCAAAAATTGCCGTATCTGTTTTCATATTGCTCTTATCAGATTCTGCTACAAAATTAAGTGAAATTGAATTAACACAGTGTCTTATATTTTTGGAAGTAAACTTTTCACCCTCAAATACATGCCCAAGATGCGCCCCGCAATTTGCACAAATTATCTCCGTTCGTTTTCCATCTTTATCAGGCACCCGCATCACAGCATCACCTATTTCGTCATCAAAGCTTGGCCAGCCGCAATGCGAATCGAATTTATCATCCGACCTGTACAATGCAGCACCACAACGCTTACAGGTATATGTCCCGTCATTTTTTGAATCAACATACTTGCCCGTCCAGGGTAATTCCGTACCTTTATGAAGGATTACCCGCTCCTCCTCAATTGTAAGTTTATTGTATTTCATTTCACGTTTTTCCGTTTGCCCGTAACCTGTTAGTAAAAACAATACATTTAGTAAAATTAGTATCAAAATAGTTCTCATACCAATAAAACATAAATATATGAGATTTGTTTTTAAGAAAAAAAATTAAGCACCGGGGGTGTAGGATTGTTCTACATCTTAACAAACTTCGTGTTAAAAATTGTGTTATCAAAACTGATTTGTAAGAAATAGAGTCCTGTTTTCATTCCTGAAATATCAATATCCATTCTTGCTTTTTCTTTAAAACTCAAACTGTTAACAACTTGTCCGTTTAGGTCAATAATTTTAACATTCAGGATATCAATCTGCTTTCCAGGATCAATTGTCAGGATGTTTTTAGCAGGGTTCGGATATATTTTATAACCATACTCGGAATCACTAATTCCGGTTGTCAAAGTCAAGGTAGCAATTTCACTTTTAACAGACATGCAGGTAGCCATTACCTCACAATAGTACTTACCTTCGTCGCCGGGTGTAACTCCATAAATTATCAATGTGTCATCCGTTGCACCGA
>JAOZOC010000003.1 GCA_029933495.1 Bacteroidales bacterium | reverse complement strand
TATCAACACCGTCGAGAGAGGTGCCGGACATCAACCCTATTGCTATATATTTGTTCATTTACAGGTCTTTTACAATTGATTCGAGATGTATTCCTCGGGAAGCCTTTAAAAGTATTGTTTTCCCTGAAATACTGTTGTTTTTTATGAAACCGGCTGCTCCTTCAGAATCTTTAAAACATTTGTTTTTCAGTTCATTTGCAACACTACAGAAAACAGGCCCTATCAGGATTACATCTTCAATTCCCGAATCAGCAATATCACCTAAGATTTCATTATGCTCAAAAACACTATCTTTCCCTAATTCGAGCATATCACCCAGAATTAGCATCTTATTTTTATAATCGCTTTTTGTAAAACTGTCAATAGCAGCCTTCATACTTGTTGGATTGGCATTATAGGCATCCATTATAACAGTATTTGATTCTGTATTTAATATTTGAGATCTGTTATTTGCCGGCTCATAAGATTCAATTGCTGTTTTGATATCACTTTGACTTATTCCAAAATATGCTCCAATTGTAATAGCTGCAAGAATATTTTCAAAATTGTAGCTTCCAAACAGTTTTGAGTTTATCTGGCCCGTGACATTACCTGTTTTAAACTCAAGGGAAACAAACGGAGTTGTACTTATGATTTTCCCTTTACAAAATGTTTTATCAGTTGTTCCGTAGGTTATTTTTTCAAGCCCTTTACTAATCTCTGCAAGTATATCATTGTCGGTATTAATAAATACTTTACCATTGCTTTTGATAAGGAAGTTATAAAGTTCACCTTTTGCCCTGATAACCCCTTCAAAACTACCAAACCCTTCAAGGTGTGCTTTGCCGATATTTGTAATAATCCCATAATCAGGTTGGGCAATGCTGCAGAGTAGCTCTATTTCCCCCGGATGATTGGCTCCCATTTCAACTACTGCAAATTCTTGCACATCAGTTAACGAAAGTATCGTTAAGGGCACACCTATATGATTATTTAAATTCCCTGTTGTAGCTTTAATGTTGAACTGGGATTCTAAGACCCTTGCTATAAGCTCCTTAGTTGTTGTCTTGCCATTTGTGCCTGTTATTCCGATTAAGGTTAGATTTAACTGCTTTCTGTGATAAAGAGCCAGTTCCTGGAGGGTTGAAAGAACATCCCTTGTTAGAAGAAACTTCTCACTTGTTTTATATTTTTTATCGTCGATAACAGCATAAGCAGCGCCATTTTTAATTGCATCTTCTGCATATTTATTACCGTCGAAGTTCTCTCCTTTGAGGGCAAAGAATATTGAGTTTGGTGGAATATCCCTTGAATCTGTTGTAACTTTAGGGTATTGTTGATAAACCGAATAAAGGTCATTTATTGATATATTCATAAAGGCAAATGTAATAAAAAAACAAACCCCATATCTGTTACAGATATGGGGTCGTAAAATCTTAACATAATATTTTAATATCCGGCGGGGTCACCAATACGATCCATAGCACAGCGGAACCCAATATAATCAGTAGCTCCGTTTTCATCAAGAAATCTTCTTGTGGAAGGCATCATCCAATATGCATAATCTTTCCATGAACCACCTTTGTAAACTCTTGCTTTATCGTTTATCATTGTGGTAATTGTGTAGTCATACATTGTGCTTGAATGTGAATCCTGTTCCTGTTTAAGCCAATCATCCTTATTTATGGTTGATTCATAGTCCCCATCTTTATAATTTATATTATCGGCTTTTCTGTAATTTTTCCTGTCTATAAGGTCTTCGGCAGGAACAGGCTCATATTTTAATCTTCCAAATTCATCTTTTTCAGCAATCAATCCTTCGGAGTCTCTTACTTTTCTTTTGAAAACATTTCCCCTGTAAGGGTCTAGATCAGACATATCTTCATAAGAGAGCGGCCTGTAAACATCGCTCACCCATTCACTAACATTGCCTGCCATATTGAAAAGTCCAAAATCATTGGGCCAGAACGAACCTACTGGAGCAGGAATAATAGCACCATCATTCAGAGATCCTGCAATGCCAGCGTAATCACCTTTGCCTCTTTTGAAATTGGCAACAAAACTTCCATAATAGTGTTTTTCATTTGTACGTGTTACATACCCGTTCCAGGGATATATTCTTCTGTCAATCACACGTTCATAGACATTATTACCAACAAGCGCAAGCGCAGCATATTCCCACTCGGCCTCAGTTGGTAGCCTGTAGTTAGGGAGCATAATGCCATCTTCCATACGTACACTTCTTTCTCCGGTACTATTTGGGTTCAGGTCCTGAAGATTCTTATTAACAAGGCCCTCATATTGTCCTGCAAGATATGCTTCTGTGTTAAAGTTATTTTCATTTAACTGATCCGGATCGGGGTCAAGAATTCCACGTTCAACAAGGAGCATTTCATTAACCCTGTCTGTTCTCCAGGCACAGTAATCATTTGCCTGAACCCACTTAACACCAACCACAGGATAGTAATGGTAAGCGGGATGACGCAAATAGAGCTGAACCATTGGCTCGTTGAAAGCCAGCCTGTCTCTCCACACAAGTGTGTCGGGAAGAGCTTTACGGTAAACTTCAGGATAATCTGATCCAAAAACTCTGTTAATCCAGAATAGATATTCCAGATAGTCAACATTGGCAACTTCTGTTTCATCCATATAGAATGATCTAACAGTTACCTTTCTTGGCGGACTGTTGTGTTCATACATAGGGTCGTCGTAATTAGCTCCCATTGTAAAACTACCACCTTCGATCATGACAAGTCCGGGCCCTGTCATTTGCCCCTGATACTCAGCAACTTCAAATCCGCCATTCTTCGGATCATTGTATTCCCAGCCTGTTGTGGCTGATTTTTCTTTGGAACAAGAGGTGATTAAAACCAGCGCTCCTAAAACAATAAAAGCTGATAAGAAACTTAAATATCTCATAGTTTTTAAAAATTTGATGCAAAAATAACTAAAATTCCGGACATTTTATTGCCCCGGGTCTATTTCTTTTTTTATTACAATTTATTAACATTGCCAGTGATACCTCGTGTGCCCCACCTGAAGCCCCTTTCAAATGTGACATTGAGAGATCATAGGAGTACCCAAATCTGAATCTTTTTTGTTTTAATCCAACCATAAAAACTGCGCCATCGGCATTTTCAAAATTATGTCTGAACCACGCCCCTACAACAAGAGGGTACTTTTCAACATTTAATCCTATATTCATTTGATGCATATTTCCCTGCATCTGAAATATTAATTGTGGCAAAAATACAAAATCCTTGCTATTAATATCATAACCTTTTCCTGATAATATCCTTGCACCTGCATGTACGGTATATTTTCTGTAAAGTTTGTTATTGTCAGTTTGATTGTAATAGTTAAGGCTTGGTTCTGACAAGTGATCTGCTGAAATACCAATAAAAAAGAGCTCTTTTATACCGAGTAATAATCCAAACGAGAAGTCAGGTACCATAACTGTACTATTGTCAGGAGGTACTTCACCTGTTTGCCCGGTGTTTATCATATCCTGAAAGATTAGCTTATCAAAGTTAAATTTTTGATAATGAAATGTTGCTTCAGCACCAGCATTTAGCTGTACTTCACGACTGACAGTCAGATGATATGAATAAATCAGGCTTGCCCTGTTTGTTACGAAGGTCCCGTTTCCGGCATTGTCTGAGTTTACAAGAATCCCCAATCCACTTGAAATAGATTCCAAAGAAAAATCGGCAGAAGCATTATATGTAACATAGTTGCCCGGAATTGAAGGCCATTGGTTTCTGTAATTGAAAATTATTCGTGAGCATTCGCCTGTTCCGGCAAGTGCCGGATTAAGATATAAGGGGTTGGCATAGAATTGTGAATATTCAGGATCCTGAGCCTGTACACTGAGCACAGTCAAAACCTGCGACATTAGAATTGTTCCTAATATGTTGCAATATAATCTCAATTATCCTGTAATTTATGTATAAAATCCGGTCAGTAAAAATATACTTTTTTTTATTCCAACTGAAAACTTTATACAATATATAATGTATTGTAACGTTAGTTATTCAATTTTAGTTTCAATATAGCTGAATTTAACAATTTTATAAAATTATTTTTTAATTAGAAGACTTGCTTATACAAATTTATTCTACTTTTAGCTACCCGAAAATTCATTAAAAAATTAAAAATTAGTTATTATGAAGCATATTGTTTTTGTAATTTTATTCTTGCTTGCAATTTCTGCACCATTACATCTAATTTCAGAAAATTCAGAGTATCAAAGGACAATAAAATGGAATGGTATAGAAAAAATTGAAATTGCTTATAATGAGTATATACCTGTCCTGACATTTGAAGGGGCCGGGCATGAAAGAGCAAACAATTTTCTCCCTGGATACTTCGAGAGGATTCCTGTTAAATCTTCGGGAAGTTTTAATGTTACGATTATTGACCGTATTTTTGAAACAGTTCCTGAAAATGAAACTGATAATATTCAGGGATTGGATATTCTTGAGGAGCATGTTTTGGTCAACAATCATATCTCCTTTGATAGAAAAAAACCATTTGCCACTATTTCATTTATTCCCCTGAGAAAAAATGATCTGACAGGGCAATACGAAAGACTTGTTTCATTTAAAATTCATGTTGAATCTGATAATTCTTCTTCAAAAAATAGTTTTGGTGATACGGTTTCCTATGTTGAGAACTCTGTGCTGGCATCAGGTGATTGGTATAAGATTGCCGTAAATAATGATGGGATTTGCAAATTGTCTTATACTGATTTACAAAGTTATGGTATTAATGTAGGCTCGGTAAATCCAAAAAATATAAGAATTTATGGAATAAATGCCGGTATGCTTCCGGAAGACCCTACAAAGTTCAGATACGATGACTTGCAGGAGCTTTCAATTTTTGTTGAAGGTGAGGATGATAATGTATTAAATAGTGGCGACTATGTGCTTTTTTATGGACAGGGACCAAATGCCTGGCTCTATAATGAGCTGGATCAGTCTTACCGGCAACAGATGAATTTATACTCCGATTATTCATATTATTTTCTGACTGTTGATCTTGGTGAAGGTAAGCGAATAGATGAGCAATTATGGCCTTCGGAGGAACCGACTGATTTTGTTACTACATATACTGATGCAGTACATCACGAAGTTGATGAAACTAACCTGATTAGTTCGGGGCGGGAGTGGTATGGTGAAACTTTTGACTTATATAATGATATGATATTGGAGTACAGCTTCCCCGATTTCGACCCCAATTCGGTTGCGTATTTTAAAGCTGATGTTGCTGCGAGGTCTCCTGTAACAAGCTCATTTAAGTTTTATGTAAATAATAGTCAGGTTCTGAGCCTTAATGTTGCCCGTATCCCGGATATGTCAAATCAGCAATCTAATTATGCAAATATTACTTCTGACCATGTTTATTTTGATATGCCCGGCCCTGATTTGAAAATCAAAGTCGTTTACAGCAAACCTCAGGCTACATCAATAGGATGGCTCAACTATTTTACAATTAATGTTGTCAGGAAACTTAATTTTACAGGCGGGCAGACTTCTTTTCGTAATTTAAACTCTGTTGGAATTGATGTTGTATCGGAATATACTATCAGCAATGCAAGTTCTGATGTTTTGGTGTGGAATGTCTCTGATCCTATTAATGTCAGCAGAATGAAAACTTCTCTTTCGGGAAGCAAAATGAAATTCAGAATTGATGCAAATGATGCTAAGGAATTTGTTGCCTGGGATGGATCATCTTTCAATTCTCCTGGATTTATCGAAAAAGTCTCTAATCAGGACTTGCATGGTATGGATGATAATGAACTGATTATAATTGCGTACCCTGCATTTTTTGATGAAGCCAAACGCCTCGCTGACTTTCACAGGATACATGATGATATTTCAACTTTTGTCGTTACACCACAAACTATTTATAATGAGTTTTCGGCAGGCAGGCAAGATATTACAGCGATAAGAGATTTTATGAAAATGTTGTACGACAGGCCTTTGTCAGGTAATAGTATTAATTATCTTTTAATGTTTGGTGATGCTTCATTTGATTATAAAGACAGGGTAGAAAACAATACTAATTTTGTTCCAACCTGGGAGTCACCCAATTCTATCAATTATGTGAGCTCTGTTGCTTCAGACGATTTCTTCGGATTTCTTGATTATGTTCCAAATGATGATATGGTTGACCTTTGTATTGGTAGATTTGTTGTAGATAATGCTAGTCAGGCGGAGAATGCTGTTGATAAAGTAATTAATTATACAACAAATACCGATAAGGTAATGGGCGATTGGCGGAATGTTGTTTGTCTTGTTGCCGATGATCAGGATAACAATTTACATTTTAACGATTCTGAGAAACTTTCTGCGATGATTGATACCCTTGATAAAAGAATTAATGTTGATAAAATATATTTTGACGCTTACAAGCAGGTGTCAACTCCCGGAGGACAAAAATATCCCGATGTTAATCGTGATATAAATGCCAGAATGGAGAAAGGTACATTCATTATGAATTATGTGGGGCATGGAGGTGAACTTGGATGGGCTCATGAAGGAGTTCTTGATAATAAGGATATTCTGAGTTGGCGTAACTGGGATAAACTCGCAGTATTTGTTACCGCTACTTGTGAATTCAGCCGGTTTGATGATCCAGCGAGAGTTTCAGCAGGTGAAAATGTATTTCTTAACCCTAAAGGTGGTGCTATCTCTTTATTTACAACAACCCGTCCTACTTATGCCACAGGAAATGCTGCACTTAACAGAAGCTTTTTTAAATTTGCACTGACAAAATCAAATGGTGAATACAGAAGAATGGGAGATGTGATACGTTTGGCAAAAAATGAAGCTGGTTCTTCTGCAAATGGCAGAAAGTTTGTTTTATTGGGTGACCCGGCTATTAACTTTGCATTTCCCGAGGAAAAAGTTGTTACTCTGTCTGTGAATGATGTTAGCATATCCGAACCAATTGATACTCTAAAAGCTTTAAGCAATGTAACCATAAGCGGGGAGTTGCAGGATAATAACGGGAATAAACTAACTGGTTTTAACGGTACACTTTACCCGACCATTTTCGATAAGCCATTTCCTTATACTACGCTTGGGAATGATTACAATAGCTTCCCTGCAACCTTTTATATACAAAAGAATCCTCTGTATAAAGGCAAGGCAAGTATTGAAAATGGTGAGTGGTCTTTCTCTTTTATTGTTCCAAAGGATATTGCATATCAGTACGGATTTGGAAAGTTCAGTTATTATGCAAAAAATGAGGATACAGATGCAGCCGGATATTTTCTGGATGTAGTAGTTGGAGGTTATAATGCTTTTGCTGCTGCTGATGATCAGGGACCGGTGATAAAGCTATATATGAATGATGAGAGTTTTGTGTTTGGAGGTTTAACTGATCAGGATCCAATTTTGCTGGCTGATATTTTTGATGAAAGTGGAATAAATACGGTGGGAAGCGGTATTGGGCACGACATTGTTGCAACAATTGACAATGAATCAAATTTTATTTTGAATGACTATTATGAAGCTTCACTTAATGATTATAGATATGGTGCAGTAGAATATCCATTTTTCGATCTAAATAATGGATGGCACTCGCTTACGATAAGAGTCTGGGATGTATACAATAACTCATCTGAGGCATATACTGAATTTGTGGTGGCCGAATCATCTGAAATGGCCCTGAATTATCTTATGAATTACCCAAACCCGTTTAAAACCGGGACGGTTTTTTCTTTTGAGCATAATCAGTCACAGGAACCTATTGAAGTTAAAATTGAAATCTTTTCGATTACGGGCCAACTGGTTAAAACAATTTCTGATATTTACAATTCAGGAGGTTACAAGTATAAATCCTTTAAATGGGATGGTTGTGATGAAAGTGGCGGAAAATTGAATCAGGGGATTTATGTTTATCGTGTAATTGTGCAAAATTCTGACGGGACAGTTTCTCATGATAATAACAAGCTGGTTATTTTGAAATAAACTGCAAAACGCAACTATTTTAGAATAATGAACGTCTTATAATATTAGCCTGATAAGTATCAGGCTAATATATTTTTTAGTATTTTTGTACTTGTTTGGGTAATCTTAAAATGAAAATATTTTTATTGATGAGAGTTTTACTTTATTGTATATTAATTTTTAATATTCCGATTTCTTTGTTTGGTCAGGAAATTATTTCTCATGGTGAAATCAACTGGAAAGGTGTGGTGAAGGAGAATATTTCGGATGACCAGACTATTGAATATCTGTATTTTGATGATGCACAGGTTGACTTGTCAACAGGATTGCCTGCATATTTTGAATCATTTCACCTGAAGAGCTCTAATGTGGAACTTGAAGTTGAATTTGTTAGTCAAACCTTTGAGCCTTGTTCTCCTGAGGAAACATTATTTTTACAGACTTCCGGCTTTACTAATCAGAGTATAATTATTTCTGCGGAAGTTGGTTTTGAAAAGAAAAGGCCGTTGGGTATTGTATCGTTTACCCCTCTAAGATTTAATATGGAGACTGGAGTTTATGAAAAGCTGATTGAATTTGGTTTGAAAGTTATTACTGTTCAAAAATCACAAAATACAGGAGGCCTTTCAAACAGGTCCTATGCTGAACATTCGATTCTCTTTTCCGGAGAGTGGTACAAGATAAAGGTTGACAAGCCTGGAGTCTATAAAATTACTTATGATGATCTTGTTTCTTATGGAATAAATCCTGAGTCGATTAACCCCAAAGATATCCGTATTTATGGAAATGGCGGAGGCATGCTTCCAGAGAAAAATTCCATTTTCAGACCAGATGACCTTATTCAGAACTCTATTTTTGTCAGTGGTGAAAATGATGGGGTTTTTAATGAAGAAGATTATATTTTATTTTTTGGACAAGGACCTGACAAGTGGTATGATGTACTTGGGTTTTTCGATTACAATATTAATCTTTATAGCAATTTTTCATTCTATTACTTGTCTTATTCTCAAGGGGCTGGTAGTAGGATAATGCCACAGCCTCAAACAGTTGATAATCCATCAGCAGTAGTTTCTACTTATAATTATTATACAGCATACGAGGAAGAAAGGATTAACCTCATTAAATCAGGGAAGTTCTGGTATAGCGATGAGTTTGGTGAGATTTTGGAATATGAATATGACTTTTTTATCCCAGATATTGATACATCTTCATTAGTTACAGTTAAAACAGGCTTTGCGAATCGCACTTTTACCAACGATACTATTGTAGTAACTGCTAATGGTGAGCAGGTAGATAAGGTTACAATGACCTCTGTTACACTTGGATCTGTCTTATATGCCAGGACAAAGAAAAGAACTTTTTATTATCAATCTGCCAGTGAACTAATAAAACTTAAATACAAATATTTCCCATCTTCAATATCTTCAATGGCCTGGCTTGATAATATTCGTATTAATGCAAGATGTAAACTGAAGATCAGTGATTCGCAACTATATTTCCGCGATTTGAATTCAATAGCTGAGGGTTTTGTTTCCGATTTTGTTTTATCAGGTGCAAATGGAAATACCCAGGTCTGGGAAGTAACAAATAAATATAACCCTAAAAATGTTCAGTTCAATATTAATGATCAGGAGATACATTTTCGGTTGCACACCGATTCACTGCGCGAATTTATTACTTTCGACAACTCTTTATTATTGAGTCCAGAATTTGTTGGTACAGTTGAAAATCAGGATTTGCATAGTCTTTCCGGAGCGGATATGATAATTGTTACACATCCTTTGTTTACAGATGCTTCGCACAGAGTGGCTCAATTGCACGAGGAGAGGGATGGTTTAACTACTATTATTGTTACCACAGATCAGGTTTTTAATGAGTTTTCTTCCGGGGTGGCTGATCCCACATCAATTCGTGATTTTATTAAGATGTTATATGACAGGTCAGATGGTGCTGAGCCTAAATTCCTTTTACTGATGGGGGATGGTTCTTTTGATCCAAAAGACAGGATTGAGAATAATACTAACTATATCCCGACTTTTCAGACCAATCAATCATGGAATACCGCTGCAAGTTATGTGATGGATGATTATTTCGGCTTTCTTGATGATAATGAAGGCAATGACGGGTCTGGTGTTCTTGATATCGGAATAGGCAGGTTTCCAATCACAAATCCTGATGATGCTTCAACAATAGTTGATAAAATAGAACATTATTATAAAACGGCTTTACCTCCTTTTGGTGCCTGGCGTAACAGAATTTGCTTTATTGCTGATGATCAGGACAACAATATGCACCTGCAACAGGCTGACAGCCTTTCTGCAAGAGTAACTAATTCAGACCCGCTTTATAATCAGAATAAAATATATCTTGACGCCTATACACAGGAAAGCACCCCAAGTGGGAAAAAATATCCGGAAGTGAATGTCGCTATTGAAAAACAAATTGAAGAAGGTGTATTGATAATGAATTATGTAGGCCATGGTGGAGAGCTGGGGTGGGCACATGAGGGCATTCTCGGTATTTCAGATATTGTTAGCTGGACAAATTACGATATGCTTCCTGTTTTTGTAACTGCCACTTGCGAGTTTTCAAGATTTGATGATCCCTATCTGGTTTCTGCCGGCGAGATTGTGCTTCTTACTCCGGCGGGAGGAGGTATAGCATTGTTTACAACTACGAGGTTAGCCTATGCACTTGCGAACTATTCTTTAAACAAACGCTTCTATAATAATGCGTTTGAAAAAGTTGATGGGAAATTTCCTACATTTGGCGATCTTATCCGTTTGTCGAAGCCACCCGGACAGACAAACACAAAAAACTTTGTTTTGCTTGGTGACCCTGCTATGAGAATGGCATACCCGGGATATGAAATTGTGACTTCCGAGGTTAATGGACAGAATATTTCTAATGGTGAATCTCTGGATACATTATCAGCATTGACTGAGATAACTGTTAAGGGGATGATTGTTGATAACTCAGGTGAGAAAAATAGTAGCTTTAATGGTAATATCATCCCAACTGTTTTTGATAAAATAACAACATACAAAACCCGTGGAAATGACTCTAATAGTATTCCTGTTAATTTTTATTGTCAGGATAAATCTATTTTCGAGGGTATAAGTACGGTAACAGATGGTGAGTTTTCTTTTACTTTTATTGTTCCAAAAGATATTGCGTACAACTTTGGAAATGGTAAGATTAGCTATTATGCCTACTCGGATGATAGTGACGCCACAGGATATTTTAATGATGTCATTGTTGGCGGTCTTAATCAAAATGCAAATGCAGACAATGAAGGACCTGAAATCAAATTGTATATGAATGATAATGGTTTTGTGTCGGGTGATCAGACTAACGATAGTCCGGTGCTTATGGCCGAACTGTTTGATGAACACGGTATCAATATATCGCAGAATGGTATAGGGCATGATATTGTCGTAACCATTGATGGAAATACATACAATTCGATTGTGCTTAACAATGCTTTTACACCTGCTGTTGATAGTTATAAGGAAGGTTCAATTACCTATCCGTTTTTTGATTTACCTGATGGCCACCATACTTTAACCTTGAAAGCCTGGGATACATATAATAATTCTTCAGTTGCCTCTATTGATTTTGTTATTAGCAGTAATGCAACACTTTCATTATCGAAGGTGATGAATATGCCTAATCCTTTTAGTCTTGAGACTACTTTTACCCTGGATCATTCGCATCCCGGAGATGAGCTTGAAATTAGTCTTGAAATTTTTAATCTCTCAGGTCGTAGGGTGCTTAACTGGTCAACATCCATTATGTCAACAGGGACAACGATTCCATACTTTACCTGGAACGGTACGGATGCTTCAGGCGGTAATCTTGATAATGGAATGTATATTTACAAAGTTACCGTTACAGATGAAAGCAGGAATGAAACTTCTACGGTACAGAAACTGATTATTTCGAGATAAGGTTTATTAAAATGTAATGCCAAAATGTGAAGGTTGCGATACAAATATTATTTATCCTGCTGTGTCCGTTATTTATCCTTGGACAGGATTTTAAATTTAGTGTATCAGGTTCAGTTACCGACCGTAAAACAGGCGAACCGCTTACTGATGTCAATATAAAATCATCAAATAATAATACCGGAACCATAACCAATGAATCGGGAGACTTTGCAATTTCATTGAGTATTTTTCCAACCTCTCTGATATTTACCCATATTGGTTATTCCTCTTTAAAGGTAAATCTTGAAGCTCCACCTATTGGGAAGATTAATGTTCAGCTTACACCGGAGGTGACAAGGCTAAGTGGTGTAACCGTTATTACCGATAGGATAGATACAATATACCGCGACAAGAAGTATTCTGTTCTGGATTATGAATTATTAGACGATGGTATTCTTTTATTGATATTTAAATATACTTTATCAAGGGCTGAGCTGCTTTTCAGAACTTATGACGGTGAGGACAAAGCCAAACTTACTATTCTTCCCGGCAGGCCGTTTCAACTGTTCCGTGATTGTCTCGGGAATGTGCACTTGTTTACAAAAACAAGGTCTTTTCAGATTTATTTTGAAGGTGATAATATAAAGCTGATGCCGGGAGTTGATATTGATGATTTTAAGGATATTATGGGGGATTGTAAATTCAGGGCAGGAGACCATTTGTATTTTCAAAAGCGGATTTTTCATGACCTTATTCTGAAGTACTATTCCGCTGATACCGCCTCAAAAGACTGGACATTGTTCCGAACAATATTTGATAAGGATAAAATGGCATTTATAAACAGGAATGCAATAGCTGTTCCTGAAAAAGATCTGATTTTAATAAGTGCTATGCCTGGTACCCCAGATGGTAGTGTTTGGCGCGGATACAGAAATATTGAAGTCCAGAACCGGTTTGCAAAAATGGCATATCTGGCACCTGTTTATGCACCGATGCAAAGATTTGGTGATACTGTTTGCATTTTTAATCATCCTGATTCTGTTATCGAGTTTTATGATCTGTCAAATACTTTACTCTTTACAACACCCATAAAATATCATGTAACGAAAAAGTATGATCCGCTGCGTACATTTGCTTCGGCATGGGCAAAGTCGGTTAAATGGGATAAAAGTGTTATCATTGATGAACAGAAACGGAAACTTTACACTCTGTTTATCAGAAGCAACGGGCAGAAAGAGCTTCGGGAAATAAACATAAAAACGGGAGAAACATCCCTTGTAATGAAAATATCTTTTCCCTATGTTGAAAAGATTAAAGTCCGCGATGGGTATGCCTATTTCATTTACAAAGGCTGGATAGAAACGGAAAAGAAAAAGCTTTTTAGGCAAAGGATAGACTAATCTGTTTCAAACCCTAACCAGTATAAACCAGAAAGTTAAAATTGTAAAAAAACAAAATGCCTTATTCCTCTTCTCTTTTCCCTTTTATCTCATCCATAATGCCTGTTGTTTTGTAAAGATAGATGTCTTTCTTTAGGTCTGATATCCAGGCATCTGACCTTGCCTTTGCTGAGGTGTCTGCTTCTATTTTTGGGAGGTCAGCTTGTAACACCTGAATAGTAAGTCCGAGAGTGTCTTTTCCTATCCTCTTAAATCTTTTTCCCGATTCTTCTCTCTTAGTGATTAGCTCATTGTACTTTTCGTAATTAAGAGTTAGATTGGTATTATCTCTAATCTCTTTTAATCTTTTACCATTTTCGTGAATAAGAGTTAACAGAGTATCCTTTTTAATTTCATTTTTAGTATTTTCCTCAACTTTTTTTACATTAAACGAAGGTGTCCAGCTATTGCTCTCCACTGCAGGAATTTCGTCCCATGGCATTGGATAATCCATATCTTTTTCACCAAAGTCAATGTAGTTGTAATAATCAGGAAAAATAATATCAGGTGTTACTCCTTTCAATTGGGTGGAGCCTCCGTTTATCCTGTAAAATTTCTGGATGGTCATTTTTAGTGCTCCGAGAGACTTCATATCATCCGGTTTGCGTGGAACCATTCTATCAAGCTCAGCGAAATTTTGAACTGTTCCTTTTCCGAAAGAATGATTTCCCCCTACAATAATTGCTCTGTTGTAATCCTGCATTGCAGCAGCAAAAATTTCTGATGCCGAAGCACTGACAGCATTTATCATTACGACCAACGGGCCATCGTATTGAATAATTGCATCTTCATCCTTTAATATCCTTATTTTACCTTGCCTGTCCTTAGCCTGAACCATCGGGCCGTCTTTAATAAATAATCCTGCAATTTTCACAACATCTTGTAAAGAGCCACCTCCATTACCCCGCAAGTCAAAGATGATTCCATCTACATTCTCTGCTTTTAGCTTTTCAAGTTCTGTTTTTACATCATCATAACAATTTTTCCCATCTGCTTTGTTAAAATTCACATAGAATGAAGGCAGTCTGAGATATCCATATGTTTCGCCTGATTTTGATTTTAGTAAAGCTGATTTTGCATAAGTCTCTTCCAGGATAACAACATCACGAATAATTTCAATATCTTTAATAGTTCCATCAAGTTTTTTTATCGTGAGCGTTACTTTGGTACCCTTTGGCCCCCGAATGAGCTGAACAGCATCATCAAGGCGCATATCAACAACATCAACAGGCTCTTCACCATCCTGAGCTACCTTTATGATGAAATCGCCAACCTCAATCTCACCTTGTTTCCATGTCGGACTTCCGGGAATAACTCTAATGACTTCGATATAAGAATTTTTTTGAGTAAGCTGAGCACCAATACCTTCAAGCTCTCCTGAAAACCGAATATCAAAATTTTCTTTTTCCTTTGGTGGAAAATATTGTGTATGAGGATCGAAGACGTTTACGAGTGAGTTTATATAAATATTCAGGCGGTCATCATCATTAAATTTTTCAATGAGATGAAACAAGTCATCATAACTCTTTAGTATCTTTTCTCTTGCTTCTGTTTCGATTTCATCAAAACTTTTAATCGTGACAGTATCGCTTTTTTCAGCAGCTTTTTCCTGATCTTCCAGCATCTCTTTCACCCTGGTCATTGTTTCATACTTCAGCGACTTTCTCCATATTTCCTTTAATTCATCTTTGGAATTTGCATAATTCCTTTTTTTGGCATCCACTTCAACTTTTTCAGTCAGTGAAAAATCAAAGGGTTTGTTTAGAATTATTTGATAATACTCTTCAGTTTCTGTTGTCCTTTTATTCAGGATTTCTATAGAAAGATCAAGGAAGTCAAAATTGTCTTCCAGCATTGCATCGTCAAGTTTTGTTTTATATTCCGACAGTTTGTCAATATCTTCCTGCAAAAGAAAACGCTTGCTGTAATCGATCCTTTCAATGAAGAGATTATAGGCTTTTTTTGAAAATTCATTATCAATTTTGCCTGGATCATAATGGCCGGTTTTTATAGCAAACGTTATTACTTTAAGTACCAGCATTCTTCTCATGCTGTCGGAATCTTCCTGGTCTCCGCTTCTTGATGCAAAGACAATTAGGGTTATAGATACGATTAAAATGGGAACTGCAATAATTCTGAAAAGTCTTGACTTCATAACGATAATTATCTTATTGTACATATATCTTATTTACCAAAAGATACAAAACTACTCTATTTATATTAAAGAGAACTGAATAATGGTGTTAAATGTTGTTAAGTCAAATAATAAGAAAAAACCTTCACAACTTTAAAGCCGGAAGGTTTTTAATATTCAATTCTTTGTTTGTCTAAACATCAATATTTGCATATTTTGCATTTTTCTCAATGAATTCTCTGCGAGGTGGAACTTCGTCACCCATAAGCATTGAGAAAACCCTGTCAGCTTCTGTTCCGTTTTCAATAGTTGCAAGTCGCAGAATTCTTGTTTCCGGGTTCATAGTAGTGTTCCAAAGCTGCTCTGCATTCATCTCTCCCAGACCTTTATACCGTTGAATGTGAATACTTTTTTCTGAGCCATTAGCAGAATACTCACTAATAACCTCGTTTCGTTCCTCTTCACTCCAGCAATATTTTTGTTTACTCCCTTTTTTAATAAGATAGAGTGGGGGAGTTGCAATAAAAACATGACCGTTTTCGATAAGCTCTTTCATATATCTGAAAAAGAAAGTAAGAAGCAATGTTGTTATATGGCTTCCGTCCACATCAGCATCCGTCATAATGATGATTTTATAATAGCGCAACTTTTCAAGGTTAAGAGCTTTACTGTCATCCTCTGTTCCAATTGATATGCCCATTGCTGTAAACATATTCCTTATCTCCTCATTCTCAAAAATCTTATGTTGCATAGCTTTCTCAACATTAAGAATTTTACCCCTGAGTGGAAGAATAGCCTGGAATTTTCTGTCGCGTCCTTGTTTTGCAGTTCCACCGGCAGAATCACCCTCGACGAGGTATATTTCGCACAATGCGGGATCTTTTTCCGAACAGTCTGCCAGTTTGCCTGGAAGTCCGGTTCCGGTCAGAACATTTTTACGTTGTACCAACTCACGTGCTTTACGTGCAGCATGTCGTGCAGTAGCAGCAAGGATGACTTTGTTGACAATCGTTTTTGCCTCTTTTGGGTGCTCTTCAAGAAAGTTTGAGAGGTGCTCACTGACCATCTGATCAACAGCTCCCATAACTTCAGAGTTTCCGAGTTTCGTTTTTGTCTGACCCTCAAACTGGGGTTCGGCAACCTTTACAGAGATTATAGCAGTAAGTCCTTCGCGGAAGTCATCACCACTAATATCAAACTTCAGTTTTGCAAGCATGCCGGATTTTTCGGCATACGATTTAAGAGTTCTGGTAAGCCCTCTTCTGAAACCGGAAAGGTGTGTTCCTCCTTCGTGAGTGTTAATATTATTTACGTATGAGTGTAGGTTTTCGGAAAATGATGTATTATACTGCATCGCTATTTCAACAGGAATATTGTTTTTCTCACCTTCCATATTGATAATTTCACTGATAAGACTCTCTCTTGTTGCATCAAGGTAGCTGATAAAATCTTTTAATCCCTCCTCTGAGTAAAAGGTGTCATTTTTAAAGTTACCATCCTCATCAGTATAACGTTCATCAGTAAGAGTAAGCGTTATTCCTTTATTCAGATAAGCAAGCTCGCGAAGCCTTGAAGCTAAAATATCATATTCATAAGCAGTCACTGTAAAAATCGTATCATCAGGGATGAATGTGACTTCCGTTCCTGTTTTTTGTGATTCGCCAACAACTTCAACATCGTACTGAGGTTTTCCTTTTTGATATTCTTGTTTAAAGATTTTTCCCTCGCGATAAATTGTTGCAACAAGCTTGTTTGACAGAGCATTTACACAGGAGACACCTACACCGTGTAATCCGCCTGATACTTTGTAGGACCCTTTGTCGAATTTACCTCCGGCATGTAATACAGTCATAACAACCTCAAGAGCTGATCTGTTTTCCTTTTCATGGAGCCCTGTCGGAATTCCTCTTCCGTTATCTGTTACAGTTATGGAATTGTCCGCATGGATAAATACTTCAATCAAGTCGCAATACCCGGCAAGGGATTCGTCAATTGAATTGTCAACAACCTCATAAACTAAATGATGAAGCCCTCTTGTGCTAACATCTCCAATATACATAGCAGGTCTTTTTCGAACGGCTTCCAGCCCTTCGAGTACCTGAATATTATTAGCGCTATAATTTTTTGCGTTAATTGAATTTTTTTCTTCAGTAGTCATAGAATCAATCTGTTATGTTTAAATTAAAATTCATGTACAAAAATACTCAAATTAATTGAAACTGAAGGCATGAAAAGTCCTAAAAATCAATGATTTTATTAACAAATAGTTGTTAAAAAAAGCTTGGAAAACTCAAATATTTTTTTTGTATATAATTATAGCCTCAAAACTCAATTTATTAACACCTAAAATTTGTGTTTTTGGCAAAGAATTGTAACTATTTATTATTTATTTCTAATTTAGACACCAATATATTTTTATATTTAATTTATCTGCATATTTTTGCAGTTTTAAAAGTAAGAAACAAAACAATATATTTTATGAAAACAGAAAAATCAGGTTTTAATTCAAAATTAATTCACGGTGGAGATTTCCACGATAATCTTGGAAGTGCAGTTACTCCTATTTATCAAACTTCAACTTTCTCATTTAAAAATGCCGATCATGGAGCAAGGTGTTTTTCGGGTGAGGATGATGGTTACATTTATACAAGGCTTCGTAATCCAACGATAGAAGACCTTGAAAAAACAGTTGCAGAGCTTGAAAACGGATTTGGTGGCATTGCTACATCTTCTGGAATGGCTGCAGTTAATACCGTTTATCTTGGATTCCTTGGAGCTGGTGAACATATCGTCAGTCATAATGCTGTTTACGGTCCTTCGCGTGTGGTTATGGAAACTCTATATCCGAAATTTAATGTTGAGTCCTCTTTTGTGGATGCAACTGATATAAATAATGTAATAAATGCAATCAGGCCGAACACTAAGCTTATCTACCTTGAAACACCGGCTAACCCAACAATTGGAATATCCGACATAAAAGCGATTAGTAAAATAGCACATGAAAAGGGTATTCCTGTCTGCGTTGATAATACTTTTTGCAGCCCTTATCTGCAAAAGCCTCTTGATCTTGGAGCCGATATTGTTTTGCACTCAATGACGAAATTTATTAATGGTCATGCCGATATAGTTGCTGGTATGGTGGTAACAAAAACGGAAGAGCACTATAAAATGCTCAGAGGTGTAATGATGAATGTTGGATGTAATATGGATCCGCATCAGGCATTTTTAACAAGAAGAGGATTAAAAACACTTGCAATAAGAATTGACAGGGCTCAGGAAAATGCTATTAAAGTTGCAGATTTTCTTGAGCAGCATCCAAAAGTAGAATGGGTAAAATATCCAGGCCTCAAATCTCATCCACAGTATGAACTGGCTAAAAAGCAGATGAGTGGCCCCGGAGCAATGATCAGCTTTGAAGTTAAAGGTGGACTTAAAGCCGGGAAAAAAGTTATGGATAATGTCCGGATGGCTCTGCTTGCTGTTTCGTTGGGAGGTATTGAAACTCTAATTCAACACCCTGCTTCAATGACTCATTCAAAAATATCACAGGAAAAGAAACTGGAAGCAGACATTACTGATGGCCTTGTAAGACTTTCCATTGGAATTGAAGATGTGGATGATATTATTGATGATCTTGGACAAGCTTTAGATAAAGTCTAAATAAAAAAGGAGCATCTGATGATGCTCCTTTTTTATTTATCTTTAGAAAGAAATCCTATTCCTGAACTTTTATTTCGATAGTAATTGTACTTAAACCCGGATTGGAATAATTTTTATTTACTTCCGTGACTTTTATAAGTCCGCTTCTGGCACCGTTTGCAAGATCAGTTATAAAAGCAAACACATCGCCAACATTAAATGAGCCCATTTCGGTTTCGCTGAGTCTGGATAAGTCTGATCCCTGCGCATAAACAACAAGCTGGGTTCCGTTGTCAACTGCGTCAAACTGTGCAGATGATAGCCCGGGACTAGAAAATTTTGTGGAATTTCTGACTGTCCAGTCAATAATTCCGGGATAATAAGTGTCAGTTATTGGATCATCAGGAGCTAAAATAGTATGCTTGTAGTTTCCGGCATCAATATAAACCCAGTCAATTATTGATGCACTATCTGTTGCCCCGGTAAAATTGAATGTGTTGCCTGTGGTTGTGGAAACAAATCCGTTTGGTGCCAGTGAATCACTAGAGCCAAGGAGAATCTGTGTAAAATGTGCCATATCACTGGTTACAATGAACGTGGTTAGCGTAAAAGCCAGTTGACTCGTATTACCATTATTGTCGGTTATTTCAAATCTCCAGTCTTCCATACCCTCTTGATTATTAGCCTCCAGAATTATGTTTGCATTGAAAGATGTTCCGCTAATAACAGAATCAATTACAATATTTTCCTGTCCGCCTTCAAATTTGCGGAGTGCCTTAAAACTCTTAAAATCTTTTCCCGAATTTGACCCTGCATTGAATCCAACCATAAAGAAGCTGTTTGTTGGCAGTGATGTATCTCCGCTTATATAGTTCATTCCGGTTTCGGCATTTACGCCTGTCTTGAAATCAAAAGTCGGAGGTTGTGGCTCATCGTCATCTTTACTGCAAGAGTAAAACAAAAGGCCTGCTATAGTTAGTGTAGAAAGGAGATAGATAATTTTTTTCATTGTAAATAGTTTAATTTTACTTCAATTTGTTATGAAAGCTATACGAAGTATTTGGGTTTTTGTTCAAAAAAAAAAGGAGACGCATTTGCATCTCCTTTTCTATTATTATTAACTTTTTAATCTATTCAGGTATTTTAACCGAAATATTTATTGTGCCGGCAACACCTGTTGCAATATCATCAACTCTGATTAATCCGTAATCTCCGGCAGCAGTCAGGAAAGCCAACACATCACCAATCTGAAGGCCGTTTAGCCTAGATTCTGTCGGGTTTGCTCCCTGTGCGGCAGTTACAAGTTGACTCTTTGTTGTGATTTCATCAAACTGGCTTGCTGTTAGCGGGGAATGAGCAAATCTTGTATTGTTTAGTGTTGCCCATTTATCGAGACCGTTAACACCTGTGAAAATAGTAGCAGCCTCATCATCATCCGGTGCGGCAATAGTTGCATGAACACTAGCACCGTAATAATATAGCCAGTCAATCTTTTCGGAATTCTCCTTGGCATCTGCCATTGAATAAACAGTACCGTCTGCTGAAGCAAATGAACTGCCGGTATTACTATCGTACGACCCTAAAATCTTATCGGTATAATCAATAATTCCGGTAACACCATTAACCGTAACAGTAAACGCAACCTCAGCTGACAGTCCGTCTTTATCAGTTACTTTTGCTGATAAACGAGTCACACCCTCATCAGGGAAAGTAATTAAATAGTTTGCATCAAAAGTAGCAGTGTTGATGGAGGAATCAATAAGTACATAAGGTACATTGTTTGTTGTTAGTGTGATGGTGAATTGGGTAAGGTTTTTACCTGATGTGGAGTTTGCCAAACCAATAATCCCAACTTTAATTGTGTTGTTTTCATTAATCGTAACATCTGCTGATGTATAACCTGTTCCGCCTTTGAATTGAATACTTGGTGGTAAAGGTTCATCATCATCTTTGCTACAGGATGTAAAAATCATACCTGTAATCAACATCAATCCTAATAAATAATTTAATTTTTTCATCTGTTGTTTTTATTTTGTTAATTTTTTTGCAAAAGTAAAATAATTATCTGTAAACGGCTAATCTTCTGCTTTATTATTTAGCAAAGGTACAAATCTAAAATATCCGTGATCTTCTTCAATAAATTTGGTGTCGTTCATTTTAATAATCCTTTTCATATTTTGTACATCTTCCCCAACCGGTATCACAAGTATACCTCCCGGCTTGAGTTGTTCCAACAATGGCTGAGGAACATAGGGAGCTCCTGCCGTTACAATTACTTTATCAAAAGGAGCATACGCAGGAAGCCCTTTATAACCATCGCCAAAAGTTATTTTTTTAGGATTATAATTTAGTTTTTGCAATAGCTCTTTTGTCTTTATATAGAGTTTTCTTTGCCTCTCAATTGTATAGACTTTTGCACCCATTTCAATAAGAACGCTGGCCTGATAACCTGAGCCGGTACCCACTTCAAGAATTTTATCTCCTTTTTTAACCTTTAGTAATTCTGTTTGAAAAGCAACGGTATATGGCTGAGAGATTGTCTGCCCGGAGCCTATTGGGAATGGTTTGTCTGCATACGCAAATTCCAGAAAGGATGATTCCATAAAAAGATGACGTGGAACAGCAAGAATAGCATTGAGTACAGCCTCATCTTTTATGCCTTTTTTTTGCAAAATTTTGACGAGCTGCTTTCTTAATCCTTTTGTTCTGTATGTGTCAATCATTTATTATTAACTATCATTGGTTTATAACTACCCTGAAAATATTGCGAAAATAACAAATCGGAGCATAAATTTGTCAAAAAAAATTACATTTGCAAAAATTATTAAAGATATGTTAAAAATTGGCGTTTTGGGTGCCGGCCATCTCGGTAAAATTCACATTAAGTGCATTAATGATTCGGATGCTTATCAGCTTGTCGGGTTTTATGATCCGGACGAAAAAATATCTGCTACCGTTGAAAAGGAATTTGGTGTTCATCGTCTCTCTGATATTCAGGAGGTTATTGATCTCTGTGATGTAGTAGATATTGTAACACCAACTATCTCTCATTTTGATTGTGCTGTTCAGGCTTTGAAGAGTTCCAAGCATGTTTTTATCGAAAAGCCTGTAGTGGCAACACCTGAGGAAGCCAGGCAACTTATTGACCTTGCTATGGAAGCTGATGTGAAAGTTCAGGTGGGGCATGTTGAAAGGTTTAATCCGGCTTTTATCGCAGCCAGGCCTTATCTCGGACAACCACTTTTTATCGAAACTCACCGACTGGCAATGTTTAATCCACGTGGAACTGATGTTCCTGTTGTACTCGATCTTATGATTCATGATATTGACATTGTTCTTAGCATTGTTCATTCTAATGTTAAAAAGATAAGTGCAAGTGGTGTACCTGTTGTCAGCGATACTCCTGATATTGCTAATGCAAGGCTTGAGTTTGATAACGGTTGTGTTGCAAATCTTACTGCAAGCCGTATATCTATGAAAAATATGCGTAAAACAAGGATTTTTCAAAAAGATGCTTATATCTCTGTAGATTTCCTTGATAAAAAAGCAGAGATTTTAAGAATGATTGATATTGATGATCCTGAAAAGGCCGACCCTTTGGCAATGATAATTGAACCTGCAAATGGTAAAAAAGCAAAGCAGATATTTTTTGAAAAGCCGGAAATAACTCCAATAAATGCTATACAAACTGAGTTGGAGAGTTTCGCTGATGCAATTATTAATAATAATACACCGGTTGTTTCAATAGATGACGGATATGCAGCATTGGATGTTGCAAATAAGATTATTGAAAAGATGGAATTTAATATTGAATCTTTATAGTTGAAATATTAGGGAGAGGTAAGCGTTATAAAAGATTATTTAAAAATTGTAATGGGATACAGAAGAATTTTACTATTAGGTATTGTGTTTATTGCAGGTTTCTGGATATTTCCTTCGTGTCAGAAGTTTAGTGGAGAACAGGAAATTCCGGCTTACGTTAAAGTCGATTCTTTTAACCTGGTAGCGAATCCGTTAATTGAGGAAGGAGCGCTGACTCATAATATTTCGGACGTTTGGGTATTTGTTGACGGCAAATCTATTGGATGCTTCGAATTACCAGCTGTTATTCCTGTATTGGAGAGCGGTAATCATCAACTGATCCTTGCCCCCGGTGTGTTGTTTAACGGTATTTCAGGAACCCGGGGCCAATATCCGTATCTTAAACCCTATAAAGATGTTTCTTTTAATTTTATCATTGATTCGGTTATAACTGTAACCCCTGTAGTTCATTATTATGATAACACAGTTTTTACATGGATTGAGGATTTTGAAGATGGATTTGTGTCATTGGAGCCAACAAATAACAGTGATACGTCAATCCAGCAACTGATTAATAACCCTACAAGTCCATTATATGGGCACATTACAGGTGTTGGATATCTTGATAATGAAAAGAAAATTCTTGAATGTGCCACAAATGCAGAGCAATCCATTGGCTTTGAATTGCCTGCCAGCAATATTCCTGTTTTTCTGGAGATGGATTATAATACAAATAATCACCTGAGTATAGGTATGTTTGTACAGCTTACTGACGGGCAATTAATTCAATATCCAATGGTGATTGTAAATCCATCGGGAGAGGTCTGGAAGAAAATATATATCAATTTTACACCTTTGACAAACAGGTATCAAAATGCTGCATATTATAATATTTTTGTAAGAGCTGATAAATTTGATGATGCTTCAGAACCTGTGATGAAATTTGATAATTTTAAATTATTATTTAAAGATCTTGATTAATGAACAGAAGTTTACAAGTTGCAAAATATGTTATTGCTGATCTTCTGTCTGCTTCTATAGCCTGGATACTGTTTTTTATTTATAGAAAATATGCAGTTACGCCAGACATAACATTACACGAAATATTTACGGATACTAAGCTATATTACGGAATGGCTATAATTCCATTCTTCTGGCTGACTTTCTATACCATTATGGGAACATACCGTAAGGTTTATCGAAAGTCGAGATTGAAGGAACTTGGGCAGACATTATCGGTAACATTTTTCGGTGTAATTTTTATCTTTTTTGCCCTGATACTTGATGATGTTATCCCGTACTACAAATTATATTATCAGTCATTTTTTGTTCTTTTCTTTCTACATTTCATATTTACCTATTCTTTCAGGTTGATAATAACTTCGCACACAATTCATAGAATTCATAAAAGGATAATTGGCTTCAATACTGTTATTGTGGGAAGTAACGAAAATGCTGTCAGGATTTATAAGGAGATTGAAAA
The DNA here is from genome assembly GCA_029933495.1 of Bacteroidales bacterium. GTDB lineage: Bacteria > Bacteroidota > Bacteroidia > Bacteroidales > JAADJA01 > JAADJA01. The sequence continues at coordinate 831 of JAOZOC010000003.1, read as the reverse complement.
TGAAAAGCTTTCGTCAGGAAATAAGTTTGTCGGGTTTGTGAATGTGGAGGATTATGACAAGTACTTGCTCGCCGATTATCTTCCTCATCTAGGTTATTATGACAAGCTTTGGGAGATAATAAGGATACGAAAGGTAGAAGAGATAATTATTGCTATTGAGCGTTCTGAAAAGGAAAAAATCGGGGAAATTATTACCCAGGTTGAGGATACTAATGTTGTTATAAAGCTTATTCCAAGTCTTGAAGATATTTTGATGGGAACTGTTAAAACAGAAGGTATCTGGCATGCTCCTCTGATACAAATCTCGCCCGACCTGATGCCTTCCTGGCAAATGTCTCTGAAGCGCATTATGGATATTGTTGTTTCCCTGATTGCAATCGCTATTCTGGTTCCTGTCTATATTATTATTGCAATTGGAGTGAAGATATCGTCAAAAGGCCCGGTAATATATAAGCAAAAGCGGGTTGGTATTCACGGAAAACCGTTTAATATGCACAAATTCAGGTCGATGTATGCTGATGCGGAGCAAAGCGGGCCACAGCTGTCATCCGATAATGATAGTCGCATCACACCATTTGGCAGATTTCTGCGAAAGGTCAGGCTTGATGAAACTCCGCAGTTTTTTTCTGTTCTCATCGGGGATATGTCTCTTGTCGGGCCAAGGCCGGAGAGGCAGTATTTTATTGATCAGATAATGAAACGAGCCCCGCATTACAGGCTGCTGCATAAGGTCAAGCCGGGAATAACTTCCTGGGGCCAGGTTAAATATGGTTATGCCTCAGATGTGGATGAGATGATTATAAGACTGAAATATGATATTCTGTATATCGA
>JAOZOC010000138.1 GCA_029933495.1 Bacteroidales bacterium | reverse complement strand
AGGAAAGAGAAAGATTGAAATTCCGGAAACCAGGCGCAACGGGAAGGGAAACTTCATTGAGCTTTTCGGGGCGACAGGAAATAATCTCAAAAAGGTTAACCTGAAAATACCTCTCGGTAAACTTATCTGCGTTACAGGTGTTTCAGGAAGCGGCAAATCAACACTTATAAACGAGACCCTTTATCCAATACTGAGTAGCCATTTTTATAGGTCGGTTAAAAAACCATTACCTTATAGCTCGATTGATGGAATAGAAAACATCGACAAGGTTATAGAGATAGACCAATCTCCAATCGGACGTACACCGCGATCAAATCCGGCAACATACACAAAAGTTTTTGATGAAATAAGAAAATTGTATGCCCAATTACCGGAAGCAAAGATAAGAGGTTACAAGCCGGGACGTTTTTCGTTTAATGTTAAAGGTGGTCGCTGTGAAACCTGTAAGGGCGCAGGAATCAGAATAATAGAGATGAATTTTATGCCTGATGTTCATGTTCATTGCGAAGATTGTCAGGGGAAAAGATATAACCGTGAAACACTTGAAGTCAGGTATAAAGGTAAATCAATAAACGATGTACTGAACATGACTATCAATCAGGCGGTGGAGTTTTTTGAGAACATTCCTGCAATAATCCAAAAGATAAAAACCCTTCAGGATGTTGGGCTGGGATATGTTACGCTTGGGCAACAGTCAACAACCCTTTCAGGAGGAGAAGCACAACGTGTTAAGCTGGCAGCCGAATTGTCGAAACGTGACACCGGAAAAACACTCTATATTCTGGATGAACCAACTACAGGGCTTCACTTTGAGGATGTTAATGTATTGCTTACAGTACTGCAAAAGCTTGTTGATAAAGGGAATACAATTATAGTAATCGAACATAATATGGAGGTCATTAAAGTTGCGGATCATATAATTGACCTTGGACCTGAAGGTGGCGAAAGGGGAGGAGAGATAATTTGTGAAGGCACACCTGAAGATGTGGCTGAGTGTGATAAGGGCTATACTGCTGAGTATTTGAAGATAGAGTTGGTTTTATAAGAGGAAAACTATGGTTGATCATTAACTGCATGCAAAATATCCTCAGGTGTCAGGTATGTTTGTCTTTTAAACTCTTTATACTCTTCGGATGCATTGGATTGTTCCAACACAAAAAGTGACCATTTGTAAAGTGCTTTTCCTAATCCTCTGCTAATTGTTATTTCGTCGATTTCGTTTTCATACTCAATCCTCTTTGTCCTCGACAGATAGTCAAAACCACGGCCAAGAACTCCAAAGAACCCTTTATCGTTATAATCAGCTATGTGACCAAATTCATGTCCAAGCAAACCGATGGAAGCATTAAACGGTACATCATCAATAATCACTTTGCCCTCATCGCTTGAATCATTAATTCTAACAACATATTTTCTGTTTTCCCTTTTTCTGAAAATCAGAGAAAAGAATGTTGGCCGTACATTCAAAGTGGTTTTTATCTTCTTTCTTTTAAAAGTAATTTTTGTATTTTTCAGCTCAGGATAAAAGGAGAGAGCATATAAAGTTGCCACTTCTATTCCTTCTGGTATCTCCTTATTTTTGCCAAATTCAGCTTCAAGACTATCCTTATTCAAAGATAATGTAAGACTGTCTGGGCAGTTCCAGGAGGTGTAATCCTGACCAAAGGAAAAAACAGGTAAGAAAAATACAATAATAAGTGCGAAAAAGAAATACTTCATAAATGCTACATTTGCAATCGGTTGCAAAGATAAAATTTATTTTGAAATTATTTTTTTAAAAAACAGGGTAACCTTTTTGCAAAAATCAGAATTAACAAGAAAGCACACGGCTCAGGTTAACATCAAACGGGTGTTGAATAGAAGAAGAATAGAATTATCATTATTGATGATTTGCAATTAATATCAGACTGACACCATGGGAAAGAGCCTCGTTCTATTTTACCACACCTCTATTAATTAAAAAACCGGCAAGTAAGATTTGCCGGTTTTTTTGTGGGATATAGTGGATTCGAACCACTGACCCCCGCCCTGTCAAGGCGGTGCTCTGAACCAACTGAGCTAATATCCCTTCTGGGCGGCAAAATTAATAAATCATTTTAATTTCACGCTTGTTTTGTTAATATTTTTATACTTTTGAGACCAAACAAATAAATATTGGATATATGAAAAAGTTTTCACCTTTCGTTTTTATCAGTTTTCTCATTGTTAACTTATTGATTTCTTCTGTTTTTGCTCAAACTGAAAAAAAAGAATTAACACTTAATGATGTTTTTAAGTCGCGTAAGTTCTATGCTTCCGGTGTTTATGGAATGAAGCCGCTGAATGACGGCGAGCATTTCTGTATGATGAAAAAAGACAGCCTGAATATCTACAGTTATAAAACAGGTGAGTATTACGGAACAATAGTTACTTCACAGCAGTTAATACCGGAAGGCGACACTACTCCTATACCAATGTACAGGTACCAGCTAAGCAAGGATGAGAAGAAAATTATTTTTTCCACAAAAACAGAGAGTATCTACCGCCGCTCCAGTATTTCCTAATATTATGTCTGGGATTCAAATTCGGACAAACTGATGAAATTATCTGAAAATGGAAAGCAGCGTCTTGCAACATTTTCCCCCGATGGTAACAAAGTGGCTTTTGTCAGGGATAACAACCTTTTTATTAAAGATTTTGTTGCAAATACAGAGAAGCAGGTTACAAACGATGGATTGAGAAATAATATAATCAATGGTGCAACAGATTGGGTTTATGAGGAGGAGTTTAGTTTTTCTAAAGCTTTTTTCTGGTCCCCCGATGGAAGCAGGATTGCATTTTACAGATTTGACGAAAGCAATGTGAAAGAGTTTCAGTTTACTGAATGGGGCGACCTTTATCCAAAAGAATACAAATATAAGTACCCTAAAGCCGGTGAAGATAATTCTGTTGTAAAAATTCTGGTTTACAATCTGGACAGTGAGAATACAACAGAGATGGACATCGGCTCTGATACCGACATATATATTCCAAGAATTAAATGGACAAACGACCCTTCACTGCTTGCAATTCAATGGATGAACAGATTACAGAACAATTTGAAGATATTATTAACTGATGTTACCACAGGGGCAAACAAGGTGATTTATGATGAGACCAATAAGTATTATATCGACATTACCGACAACCTTACTTTTTTTGAAGATAATAAGCAATTTATTTTCACTAGCGAGATGGACGGTTATAACCATATATATTTATATGGTATAGATGGCGAACTTATTAACCAGGTAACAATGGGTGAATGGGATGTAACAAGCCTCAAAGGAGTAGATGAGAAAAAGGGTCTTGTATACTTTACTTCGGCCGAAACATCACCATTGAACAGAGAACTATATGTTGTTAAACTAAATGGCAAAGGGAAAAAGAAACTTTCTGACCAGGATGGAACGAACAGGGCTGTATTCAGCAAGTCGTACAAATATTACGTAAATACATATTCATCAGCAGCAACACCGTCATACATAACCGTAAATGAAGCTAATGGGAAAGTGATACGTGTTTTGAAAGATAACTCCGATTTACTGGTTACTCTTGCCGAATATGATTTTAGCTTTAAGGAGTTTTTTAAATTCACAACATCCGAGGGTGTGGAATTGAACGGTTGGATGATAAAGCCTCCCGGCTTTGATCCGGATAAAAAATATCCTGTATTAATGAATGTTTACGGAGGTCCTGGTTCACAGACAGTAAAAAATTCCTGGAGAGCAAATATGTGGAATCAGATGCTGGCGCAAAAGGGAATTATTCTGGTTTCGGTTGATAATCGTGGCACTGGTGCCCGGGGTGAGGAGTTTAAAAAGATGACCTATTTGCAACTTGGTAAATATGAGACAATAGACCAGATTGAAGCGGCCAAATATCTTGGATCGCTAAATTATGTTGACTCCACAAGGATTGGTATTTGGGGTTGGAGCTATGGAGGCTATATGTCATCACTTTGTATAACCAAAGGTGCAGACTATTTCAGTATGGCCATTGCAGTTGCGCCAGTAACAAACTGGAGATATTATGATAATATTTATACGGAAAGATTTATGAGGACACCGCAGGAAAATCCTGATGGATATGATGATAACTCACCAATAAATTATGTAAGTGAGCTAAAAGGAAAATATCTGATTGTACATGGAACCGCTGATGACAATGTCCATTTACAAAACACTATGGATATGGTAACTGCACTGGATGATGCTAACAAACAATTTGAAATGCAGCTATATCCCAACAGTAATCATGGCATATATACAGGCAGAAATACAACGATGCATCTTTATACAAGATTAACTAATTTTATAACAGATGCTTTTTTGAAAAAATAATTAATATTTTATTGTAAAGAATAAAAAGTATTTTATATCTTTGCGCCCCCGTTATTAAGGGTAATTATTGAGGTTTTAAATATTAAAAAATAGAAATATGATTATTATTCCGGTTAAAGAAGGCGAAAATATTGACAGGGCACTGAAAAAGTTCAAAAGGAAGTTTGAAAAAACAGGTGTTATTAAAGAGTTGCGTGTAAGACAAAAATATACAAAGCCTTCTATAATAAAGAGAGAGCAAAAATTAAAAGCAATTTATGTTCAGCAGCTGAGGCGAATGGAAGAAGGTTAGGCCGTTTAACATAAATTAACAAGATATACTAAAGAAAACTTTAGTCCTTTTAAAATATTTTATTATTTTTGGACTAAAGTTTTTTATTTGTATATGGTAACAACCGATTTCATAAATTACCTGAAGTTCGAGAAGCGATACTCACCTCATACAATTACAGCCTATACTAAGGATCTGGATCAGTTTGACTCCTTTCTAAAATCAGAATATGATGTTTTAAATGCAAATGAAGTCAGCTATCAAATGGTAAGGTCATGGATCGTTGGTTTAATTGAACTGAATATTTCTGCCAGATCAGTTAATAGAAAATTATCAACCCTCAAGTCATACTTTAAATATCTGACAAAAGAAGAGTTAATAGATGAAAACCCTATGCCAAAGGTTCAGTCGCCAAAAACTTCAAAAAAACTTCCTGTTTTTGTTGACCGGGAAAGTATGGAGACCCTTTTTTCAGAAGACATATTTAGTAGTGATTTTGATGGGACACGCAACAGGCTTATAATCGAAATGTTTTATATGACGGGCATAAGACTTTCAGAGCTAATTAACTTAGAGAATACCAATATTGATTTTTATCAGCAAAGCATTAAGGTTTTAGGAAAGAGAAACAAGGAAAGAATAATCCCCATATCAGCGGGACTCATAGACTCTATAAAAAAATATATTGAGATTAGAGATAAAAATGTAGAAGTGTCTGAACAAAATGATTACTTTTACGTAACAATTAAAGGAAAAAAACTTTACGAAAAACTTGCATATCACATCGTAAATTTGTATCTTGGGAAAGTTTCAACTTTACAGAAAAAAAGTCCGCACGTGCTAAGACATACATTCGCAACACATATGCTTAACAACGGAGCTGATCTCAATGCTATCAAAGAGATTCTTGGCCATTCAAACCTGGCTGCCACTCAGGTTTATACACATAATACAATTGAGAAGCTAAAAACTATATATAAACAAGCCCATCCAAGGGCATAACTTATGAAAGGGGAATAATATGAAAGTAAACATCAATTCAGTTCATTTCAAAACAGACAAGAGTTTAGATTCATTCATCAATGAGAAGGTTGGAAAGCTTTCATCTATCTATGATGGTTTAATTGGGAGTGATGTTACACTAAAAGTTGTCAATTCTGACAAGCCTGAGAACAAATTGGCCGAAGTCAGACTATTAATTAAGGGGTATGACCTGTACGCAAAAAAGCAATGTAAGACTTTTGAGGAAGCTACAGATTCTGCTGTAGATGCCCTAAGGAAGCAGCTTTCAAAGCATAAGGAGAAGCTGAAAAAGCACTAATTTCAGACAAGAAATTTTTTTTATATTTTTTCTTTGATTATTTAGAATAAGTTTTATACTTTTGCAGTCCTTTTTTAAAGGACTGTTTTTTATATACTGAGACATCAGCCAATGTAGCTCAGTTGGCCAGAGCAGCTGATTTGTAATCAGCCGGTCGGGGGTTCGAATCCCTCCATTGGCTCGTTCTTTTGAAATACTGAATTGAATAAATAAATAGGATGGGGAGATTCCAGAGCGGTCAAATGGGGCAGACTGTAAATCTGTTGGCGCAGCCTTCGGAGGTTCGAATCCTCCTCTCCCCACTCTTTTTTTTGTTGAATAAAATAGGCATTGTGATTACCTTATTTTCTAAGGTTGTTGTTTGTTTATTTGTTTCAACAATAACTTATGCGGGAGTAGCTCATTTGGTAGAGCGATAGCCTTCCAAGCTATAGGTGGCCGGTTCGAGCCCGGTCTCCCGCTCCAAGGCCATTGTAGCTCAGGGGTAGAGCGCTTCCTTGGTAAGGAAGAGGTCATGAGTTCAATTCTCATCAATGGCTCTTTGTTAGAGTCTTTATTATATAGTAAATTCTTTTTAATTTTAATTGATATGGCTAAAGAAAAATTTGATCGTTCAAAACCGCATGTTAATATTGGTACTATTGGTCACGTTGACCACGGTAAAACCACATTGACCGCTGCTATTACATTAAACCTTCAGGATGAAGGTCTGGCAACATTTAAGTCGTTTGACGAAATTGATAATGCCCCTGAAGAAAAAGAAAGAGGTATTACAATTAATACTGCCCACGTTGAGTATGAGACTAAAAATAGGCATTATGCACACGTTGACTGTCCTGGTCACGCGGATTATGTGAAAAACATGGTAACGGGTGCTGCTCAGATGGATGGTGCTATTTTAGTAGTTGCTGCCACTGACGGTCCTATGCCACAAACCCGTGAGCATATCCTGCTTGCACGTCAGGTTGGTGTACCTAAGATTGTTGTTTTTATGAACAAGGTTGATATGGTTGATGACGATGAACTTCTTGAACTCGTTGATATGGAAATCAGGGAATTATTGAGCTTCTACAAATTCGATGGTGACAATACACCTGTTATACAGGGTTCTGCACTTGGGGCACTTAACCAGGAAGCAAAATGGGTTCCTCCAATAATTGAATTGATGGAAGCATGTGATACATGGATTCCTTTACCAGAGCGTGATGTTGATAAACCATTCCTAATGCCGGTTGAAGATGTATTTTCAATTACCGGACGTGGTACTGTTGCTACAGGTAGAATTGAATCAGGTGTAATTAAAGTTGGTGAAGCTGTTGATATTATAGGATTGGGTGCTGAAAAACTTAAATCTGTTTGCACAGGGGTTGAGATGTTCCGTAAGATACTTGATAGGGGTGAAGCTGGTGATAATGCTGGTTTACTGTTAAGAGGTGTTGATAAAAATGATATTACAAGGGGAATGGTAATTGCCCATCCTGGCTCTATAAAGCCACATACATTATTCAATGCTGAGGTTTATATCCTTAAAAAGGAAGAAGGCGGAAGGCATACACCTTTCCATAACAACTATCGTCCTCAGTTTTATTTTAGGACAACTGATGTTACCGGGGAAATTATATTGCCTGATGGAGTAGAGATGGTAATGCCTGGTGATAACCTCACAATTAAAGTAAAATTAATTACTGAAGTTGCGATGGCTAAAAACTTAAGGTTTGCTATTCGTGAAGGTGGCCGTACAGTTGGTGCTGGCCAGGTAACTGAAATACTGGAATAGTAAAATCCTATTTAATAGATATTATAAAGGTATTCCGTAAATATTATGGGATACCTTTATTAGCAAATTGCAAATATTTATATGTAATAAACGGGTGTAGCTCAGCTGGTAGAGCTCTGGTCTCCAAAACCAGGAGTCG
>JAOZOC010000137.1:6314-7893 GCA_029933495.1 Bacteroidales bacterium | reverse complement strand
CACAACCCTATGCTTCCCTCTGAATCTGAAATTGGAAGGGGAGGCAGTCCTCTTAGAATCAGCATCATTCCTTTGTAGCTTGTTCCGATGTTTAGGTAGGGGAGGTTTAGTCCTTTCATCCCGAGGCCCTCAACGGAATTGAAGGTGGCAAGCGGTTTAGAGTCAAAAGGAGGTAGTGGATTAACGATATGATCTTTTGTCTCAAGCTGAATGCTTGTTTTGTCTCCAAAAACAGTCTGTGCAATATGATAGTTATGATCGGAAGGAATTATCTCTTCAAGATTGAGTTTGTAAATATCGAACTGCTGGTCGGATGAAGGAACAAATGTGTAATTGTATTTCAGATCAACCCATAAATGAGGTTTTTTGTCGTTTATATAGTTAAAATTCCAGGAGCTGTTATTTGTAGTGCTAAGGGCTGTTCCCAATGGTGAGACGTATGCATCCATCATTTTATTTGCATCATTAATGCCTCCTCTCAGGAAGATTGAAATAATATCCAGAGACTGTCCGCTTCCCTCAAAAATGGATATAAAAAATAATAAAAGCAGCAATATTTTTTTCATAAATATTTTTTGCAAAAGTAGTGATAAACTTTATTTAAAAATATTCGTAAGAAAAGGACTTTTTTTATAATTTTGCAGTTCTTTAAAAAACAATTAATAATTAAAATTTATTTAAAATGAGAAAACTATTGAAATTTCAAGCAGTAATGCTTTCATTATTGATGCTTGCTGCGATTACAAGTTGTAATAAGGATGATGACGATGACAATGGCGGTGGTGGTGACAATCCTGCCGCAACCAATTATAGAATGACCGAATCTGTCAGTACTGAAGAGGGTGTTGAAACTTACAAGGATGTTTATTCCTACGATTCTGACAAACTAAGTATGGTTATGGAATACAACCAGCCAACAAAAGGAGACTGGGCTGAGGATAGCAAAACCGAGGTTTCCTATCCTACTGATAACTCTTTTGAGCTGTTAACCTCCGCTTATTCAAACAGTAGCTGGATCCCCACAGGAAAAGAGGTAGTTACACATCAAAATGGTGTATGGCAGTCAGATGTGTATTATGATAATAATGGCGCCGATTGGGAAATGAATGAGAAAATCGAATACACATATTCCAATGGAAAGATCACTAAGGAAGAGGGTTTCGTATATTATACCGGTCAGCAGGAGAATGAATACAAGTATATTTATTCCTATGTTGGTGATGTTCCATCAACTATTGACAGGTATATGTGGGCCGAAGGAAACTGGGAAGGTTCAGGAAAAGATACCCTGACTTTTTCTAATGGGAAACTTACCATGGTTGAAACAAATATGTCAATGCAAGGTGTTTCTATTATAGCACAATCGGTTTATGAATACTCAGGTGATAATGTCAGTAAAATAACCATCAAATATAACTATGGGGGAATGTGGATGGAAATTGGTACCATCAGTTTCACTTACGATGAACACAGTAATATGATAAAATTAGAATCTACCGGTGAGTATATGGCTTTCAGCGATTCATTCACTTATGAAGAGGGTAACAGCAATTGGGCTCTGATTAGTGGAACCCCGGGA
>JAOZOC010000137.1:0-6304 GCA_029933495.1 Bacteroidales bacterium | reverse complement strand
TTAGGGTATGACATATTCATCAAAATCCTTTCAAAAGATTAACAAAGAGATAAATAAAATAGCTTTATCGGTGTTATCTCAAAGATAAAAAGACAGGGCTACTAAAAAATTAAAAACCTGGCAGATATTTAGAATCTGTCAGGTTTTTATCTTTCCATTAATCCTGATCCTCTCAGTAAAATGATCCAAGTGGCCACGCTTAAAACTCTGCTTAACAAGAGCCATCCATCAGTCCAGGCCTTCTCTCATTTGTTCTTTCAACGGCTTTTTCGGTTCTCCATTTGTTAATTTCCTTGTCATTTCCCGAAAGTAAAATGTCAGGGACCTTTATTCCTTTGAATTCATAAGGTCGTGTATAGACAGGAGGCGAAAGCAGATCATCTTGAAAAGAGTCAGAGAGGGCAGAGGTTTCATCATTCAGAACTCCGGGGATAAGCCTTACGATTGAGTCTGTAAATACTGCTGCTCCCAGCTCTCCTCCCGAAAGAACATAATCACCTATCGAAATTTCTTTTGTGATATAATGCTCCCTGATCCTTTCATCAATTCCTTTGTAATGCCCGCAAAGAATCATAATACTTTGTAAAGTGGAATAATGGTTAGAAAGCTTCTGGTTAAGCAACTCACCATCCGGACTCATATAAATAATCTCATCATATTCATTTTTTGATTTCAGATCATCAATACAGTTCGCAATGGGTTCAACCATCATCACCATTCCCGAACCTCCGCCATACTGATAATCATCCACACGTTTGTGTTTGTCTGTTGCATAATCCCGGAGGTTAATTAGATTAATCTCCACAACTCCTTTTAACTGAGCCCGTTTTATTATTGAGTGTTTAAACGGCCCTTCAAACATCTCAGGGAAAATTGTAATAATATCTATTCTCATAATTTATATCAATATCATTTGATGCAAAGATACATCTATCTTTTGAACAAAATGGGCTTAATTGCGTTTGTCATTAGACAACTTTTAAGGACTTTATGAAGTCTGTAGAGTATATAATTAGTATTATTGCAGGTAATTGCAGATTTAACTTTTTAAATACTTAATTTATGCGAAAATTGAAATTGCTTTTTGTCTTAACTATCTTTTCGACAGTTGTTTTCGGTCAGGTAGCACCAAATAAATATTGGATAAAATTTACAGATAAAAATAATTCTCCATATTCTGTTAATAGTCCCGAAGCGTTTTTGTCGCAAAGGGCACTCGACCGAAGAACAAAACAGGGAATAACGATTAAAGAAAACGATCTTCCTGTAAATCCACAGTATCTTGAAGGTGTGACAGGAACAGGAGCAACGGTTTTAACAGTTTCCAAATGGTTTAACTCGACAACGGTTTATACTGCCAACCAGTCTGTTGTGGATGCAATAGAAGCATTACCCTATGTTTTATCAGTTAGCAAAGGAAGTGATAAAAGCCAGGTTGAGAAATTTGCTTTGCCTGAAAAACAGTTTTTTGCCAATGAATCTTATGGCGGAGTTCCTTCGCAGGATATGTACAAAACGTCTGGTGCTGCAAATACCTATGATTATGGTGCGGCATACAATCAAATTCATATGCTTAACGGTGAACCTCTCCATAATAATGGATATGATGGAGCAGGTATGGTGATTGCCGTTCTTGATGCCGGCTTTTTAAATGCCGATACTCTTTCTGTTTTTGACAGCTTGTGGGAAACAAACCGGATTTTGGGAACAAAAGATTTTGTTAACCCACAAAATCCGGGGATTTTTACAGCTCATACCCATGGATCTATGGTTTTGTCAACAATGGGTGGGAATATGCATGGAGAGATTGTTGGTACGGCACCTCAGGCAAGTTATTACCTTCTCAGGACGGAGGACGCGGCAACAGAATATTTAATTGAAGAGCTAAACTGGGTTTCAGGTGCAGAATTTGCCGATAGTGTAGGAGCCGACGTGCTCAACACTTCACTTGGTTATACTGAGTTTGATGATCCTGCACAGAATCACACTTATGCCGATATGGACGGCAACACAACGCCCATTACTATTGGAGCTGATATTGCTGCAAGTAAAGGAATGATCCCTGTTAATAGTGCCGGAAATTCCGGTACTTCTTCCTGGTATTATATTGGTGCTCCTGCTGATGGTGACAGTGTTTTTACGATAGGTGCCGTTGATGCCGGTGGTAATCTGGCCCCTTTCAGTTCGAGAGGGCCAACTTCTGACGGAAGGGTAAAACCCAATGTAGTGGCTCAGGGTTCTGGCTCTGCTATAATTGATCCATGGAACGGACTGGTTACTTCAGGTAATGGTACTTCTTTCTCGTCACCAATTACAGCAGGAATGGTTGCTTGTCTTTGGCAGGCAAACCCTGAAAAAACTAATATTGAAATAATGCAGGCAATCCAGAAGAGTGCCTCACAGTACGCTGATCCTGATGATGACTACGGCTACGGTATTCCTGATTACTGGCAAGCTAATACCTTACTATCAGTGTTCAATCCGAAACAAAAACCTGCATATACTATTGATATATTTCCTAATCCTTTCATCAGTACTTTGTCTATTAATGTCAGAGAAGAGGATGTTGTTATTAATGCGATTGAAATTCTTGATATTACAGGCAAAACAGTTTATACTTACGAACAATCCGGTTCAAAACCCGGGAAAAGTGTTTCCGTAACAGGCCTTGATAAACTGCCTGCCGGTTTTTATATCCTGAAGACAAATATAAATTCCTCAGTAGTAACTACTAAGATACTTAAAAAGTAAGAATTATATAACTTTATAGAAAAGCAGGTAAAGTACCGGGTGATAATTGTAATCCGGCTTTTGTCTGCTTTTTTTGTTAAAACTGTCAATGCATTGATAGTTTGTTGCTATAAAACTATTATTATGATAATTAATTGATTAATATTTATAAAAAATATCGTATATTTGCATTACTTAAAAAGTTATTTTACTATGATATTAAATAAACAATATGTTGTTGATAGCAATAACCGGAAAATTGCTGTTCAGTTAAGCATTGAGACATTTGAAAAAATGGAGGAGATACTTGAAAATTATTCACTATATAATTTAATGAATGAAGTAGGTGATGATGATTTATTAAATGAGGCTGAAGCAAAAGATTATTACCGGGAAATAAGTATTAATAATGAAAGTCCTATACAGTAAAAAGTTTCTAAAGCAACTTTCAAAATTACCGTATGGTGTAAAGAAGAAGATTGAGCTTTTTGTTTTTAATGACCTGCCTTCATTTGATAATCTTGAATTAAGCGGTAAAATTGAAAAGATGAAGGGATATTCTGGTTATTATAAAATTCGTTTTGGCACTTATAGAATTGGACTTGAAAAGCGAGAAAATTCAGTAGTAGTTAAACTCGTAATGCATAGGAAAGAAATTTATAATTACTTTCCCTAATGCTACACGACCACAAACTGAACAGTATTCCTGCTTCGCTGCTCGACAAGAACTTTACGTCCGGTTGTAAGCTTTTTAATGCTTTCATTGTCGTAGTGCCTGATGGTGACTAAGTCCAGGTTTTCATTATATAAAACTTTAAAACTATTTTTCAACTCCGTCAAAATACCGTCAAGCCTTTTATTGAAAATTTTATCACAGCAGACAGAAAAACTGACCGCAGAATTTTGCATCAGATTAACCTTTACCTTTTGCTTATTGAGGATTGCAAAAACTTCACTAAGATGCTTTTCCACGACAAAAGAGTAGTCTTTTGGTGTTACAGACAGCAGTGTCTGTCCATTTTTTATTATGAAAACAGGAAATGCAGGTTTGAAATTATCAACCCTGTAAATTACAGAACCATCAGTTTCAGGATTATTGAAGTTTTTTACATATAGTGGAATATTCTTATTCTGAACAGGTTTAATGGTTTTAGGATGAATTATCTTTGCACCATAAAACGAAAGCTCTATTGCCTCATGATATGAGAGTTCTCTAAATATCCGAACATCCTCAAATAATTATGGATCTGCATTAAAAATACCGTCAACATCTTTCCATAAAACTACTTTCTCAGCATCAAGCATGTTTGCAAGCAAAGCAGCAGTGTAATCCGAGCCTTCACGGCCAAGGGTAGTACTGTTTCCTGCCTGGTCTGCTCCTATGAACCCCTGAGTCACAAAAATATTTTCATCATTAAAAGCAAAAGCTTTTATAATATTCTTTTTAGAAACTTCTTTGGCAACTCTGGCTTCACGATAAAAAGAGTCGGTTTGAAGATATTTCCGAATGTCAATCCACTTATTTCTTATTCCAGACTCAGAAAGATAGGCACTCACAATTCTGGTTGACAAAATCTCGCCGATGCTGACTACCTGATCGTATAAGTAATCATAATCACCACCGGTGTATTCTGAAAGCTGTTTATTAATTTGAGAAAAGAGATTGTTAATAATCAGGAAAATCGCATTACTATTTGAGGGGAAAAGTTCATCAATAGTCTGTTGATGCTCACTTATTAAGCTTGCCAGTTTATCATTATAGCTGTTATCATTCTCCATTTTCAACCTTACAATCTGCTCAAGCTTGTTGGTTGTTTTACCCATTGCCGATACAACAATAATTGTATTGTCTTCATGTTTTGCAATAATACCAGCAAGCACTCTGATTGCATCAGCATCCTTAACTGAAGCACCACCAAATTTATTGACTATCATATATAATTATTAAATATTTGACAAAAATAAACAATACAACCATTAAATGGTTATTTATGATAAAGTGAAAATTATTTATTTCCAAACACAATGTTTAAGTGTTTTAGTATATTTTCGCAAATTAATTTAACAACTCTAAAATGAATTACGATATAATCATAATTGGAAGCGGACCTGGAGGATATGTTGCCGCTATCAGGGCATCACAGCTCGGTTTGAAAACGGCTGTTGTTGAAAAAGCTGAACTTGGTGGGATTTGCCTTAACTGGGGATGTATCCCAACAAAAGCACTACTGAAAAGTGCGCAGGTCTATAATTACATCAAGCATGCCGAGAATTATGGCGTGAAAGTAGATGGTCTTGTGAAACCTGACTTTCAGGCAATGGTGAAACGAAGTCGCGATGTTGCTGCCGGTATGAGTAAAGGAATTGAATATCTTTTTAAAAAGAATAAAATAGATCATCTTAAAGGAACCGGAAAGATTAAACCGGGTAAAAAGGTTGATGTTACCGACGATAAAGGAAAGGTTACTGAGTATTCGGCTAGTAATATTATTATTGCAACTGGAGCACGTTCCAAAGAATTACCAAACCTGAAACAGGATGGTAAAAAGATTATTGGATACCGTGAAGCAATGACTCTGCCGAAACAACCCAAGTCAATGGTTGTGGTTGGGTCAGGAGCAATAGGCTCGGAGTTTGCATATTTTTATAACACAATCGGTACGGAAGTGACTCTTGTCGAGTTTCTGCCCAATGTTGTTCCGCTTGAGGATGTGGAGGTTTCAAAACAACTTGCCAGAAGTTTCAAAAAAGCTAAAATGAAGGTTATGCTTGATTCTTCAGTTGAGTCCGTTGACACAACAGGGAAATTGTGCAAGGTGAAAATAAAAACCAAAAAGGGTGAGGTAATTATTGAAGCTGAAGTTGTTCTTTCGGCTGTTGGAATTAAATCTAACCTTGAAGGAATAGGACTTGAAGATGTTGGAATAAAAACTGATAAGGATAAGGTTGTAGTTGATGAATTTTACAAAACCACTGTTGATGGTTATTATGCAATCGGTGACATTGTTCCCGGGCAGGCCCTTGCTCATGTTGCATCAGCCGAAGGTATCTGCTGTGTTGAGAAAATTGCAGGTTTTGATACTGAACCGATTGATTACGGAAATGTACCGGGCAACACTTATACTGTTCCTGAAGTGGCATCTGTTGGAATGACTGAAAAGCAGGCCAAAGAAGCAGGATATGAAATAAAAGTGGGCAAGTTTCCATATACAGCATCAGGAAAAGCAAGTGCAGCGGGTAACAAAGATGGTTTTGTGAAGGTTATTTTCGATGCAAAGTATGGTGAATGGCTTGGAGCACATTTTATCGGTGAGAACGTTACAGAAATGATAGCAGAAGCAGTCGTGGCACGTAAGCTGGAAACTACGGGTCACGAAATTCTGAAATCAATACATCCTCATCCTACAATGTCGGAGGCTGTGATGGAAGCAACAGCTGCTGCTTACGGAAAGGTTATTCATTTGTAAATAGCAACCTGTAAGGTTTGTACTAAAGTCTGTGCGCCAGAGGTGCTTTGCAGGTTTTTATAGGTTGTTGAAAATATTGTTTTACAGGAATGTAGAAACATACGGAA
>JAOZOC010000695.1 GCA_029933495.1 Bacteroidales bacterium | reverse complement strand
ACTCTTCATTTCTTTCTCTGTCTGCATACTTTTCCTCAAGAGCTTTTACCTCTTCGGGTGTAAGTGCAGGAAGGTCTCTAAGCGGCCCAAAGACATCATGATAAATAGCTTTTGACACTTTTGTGGGTTTTACAACAATACTCTCTTCGTCTTGTTGTTTTTGTGCATTTACATTACAGTAAACAGTAAATGCAAAAAATAATACTGCAAAAAGTAATAATCGTTTCATAATAAATTATTTAATTAAACAAACCTGAGAATTTTTTAATAAACACAATACCGGGGCTTTGAAGCGCCAAATATAGGAATTATTTTTAATAATTCAAGATAGGCAATGGGTTTTTTACAAATATTTCTAAAAAGCAAGTTGTATCAATCCTTCTTTTACACAGTCAAATGGATATAATAGTTTATACTACTACATTTTTGTTCAATTGAATCAGCCTGCATTATTTATGAATTTTTACGGTGAATAATGCGGGTTAAATAAGTTTGCAGTATAATAACAAAAGGTCAGGTTAAGCGGAGTCGAGACCTGATTAATTATGAATGTAATGCATTTTTCGACTACGCTCAAAATGAGTTTCAAAAACCGGCACACCAAACTGCAAACAGATTGTCACGAAGCTCTTGCCCACAAGCCTGCCTGTCGGCTTCTCACAATGACGTCATTCTTTATATCTTTCAGAATATTAGGTTATTGCCATCATTGCGAGGAAGTGAATTTGAAGGTTTTGCGGGCAGGCATTCCGAAGCAATCTGCATAAAAATAACCTGCCGTAAGAAAAGTCCGGTCTGTTCGGGATTTCCGAATCCCGAACCAAATATTTGCAGGATTTGAAATCCTGCTTAGAAATGGGATTACAAATCCCAATTACATTTACTTTCGGATTATCCTGCCCGCCAGCAAGTGTTAAAATCCAAAAGAGCCCGGATCAGGCTGGAATCCGGAACAGCCCGAAGTAATGCATTTTTCGACTACGCTCAAAATGACAACACGAATATGAGTAAAAAGACATCAATACACTCAAAACAATGACTAAATAAACTTATTGGAAGGCAAAAAATATAAAAAGCCCTCCCATACAGGGAGGGCTTTTATCATCATGAAACTAAAACATTTATTTAATAAACACCTTTCGAGTAACCAAACTATTGTCTGACTGAACCTTTACAACATAGTATCCTGTCCCATTCGTTACAGGAATGCTCATCAGACCTTCGCCGCTGGCTTTTTGTGTAATGATCTCCTGGCCAAGCATATCGAAGATTGAAATATTGCCGGTAAAATCAACAGGCATTTTAACGTAAACAACATTTTTGTTTGAATAGATGTTTATCCCACCGGTTGTCAAATCACCAATACCGTTAACTTCACCGAAATGAAGAACAAATCTTGTTTTCTCATCAAGAGGATTATGATTAAACACATAAACAGGGTTGTCATTCAACTTCTGAATTGTCCCTTCTTTAGTATCTTCAAGATAAACGGGAGTGTAATCAATAAAACTCTCAAGATGATCGGCTGTAAAAGTGAACAACCCTTCTGCCCCGCACTCAAAACCAAGCTGAACAATTCCAGATTCAGTTAATTCGGGTAGTGTGTTTATTGATAGTTGTCTATTTGGAATTACCGAGTAGAGCTGAGGTGCTTCTTCAAGTCCAAAAAGTTTTTGCACATCATAGCCGCTATCATATCCTTCGGTAGCTTGTTCATTAAACGAAACAAAAACAACATCCTTATAATCATTACCTGTAACTCCCAGTTGTAATGTATTCTCAGGAACGAAAGAATCTTTGTAATAAGCCTGATTACTATGGATACGATCACTTTGAGGAATAGTAAGCCAGGGATTGGAATCGGTAGCTTCTACAAAGAATCCCTGCATTGCCGGAATCACACCTCCTGTCATTGTTCCATAATTGCCACCTCCATAATCATTTCCGCTTCCCCAATAAACATAATTGCCAAAAGCTTTTGACCAGGTCCAAAGAGAATTGACAACATTATTTTTTGACCATG
>JAOZOC010000136.1 GCA_029933495.1 Bacteroidales bacterium | reverse complement strand
CTTGAACCTCTGACAAGAACACGTGAAAATCCCGTTGCTTCAAAACGCTCATAACCCTCATCCTGTCTTCCGAGATCAACGGATGTTTTGATAACTGATTTTGCCTTTTTCGAAAGCCACAGTGTTAAAACCATTATTAAACCGGCTATGAGAAGATATACCGTAGGTGTTTTGATTTTTCCAGTCAGCGACTCCATCAGGAAGTTATCGGGTTGTGCTCCCGGATGTGCAATGAAATCTTTGTATGATTCGAATCCTGCAAGGGGAACACCGATGAAGTTTACCAGGTCGTTACCTGCAAATGCCATGGCAAGTGCAAATGTTCCAACCATAACAATAAGTTTCAATATGTTAATTCTGAATAACAATGAGAATATTTGCAATATAATTGTCCAGGCAACAAAACTTAATCCTATGATCGCCAGTGAATTATGATGAATGAAATTCTTTGTATCATCCGACATAAAAGAAGCCCCTTTTGCACCTTTTATCAGAATAAAATAGGTAATGGCGGTAATGGCAAATCCACCCCACAACGCACCCCAGCGTTTCAGTCTTTTTTCATAATCAAACGAGAAGATAAGTCTGCTTAAATATTGTATTATGGCACCAACCGAAAAGGCAACAACAACGGACAGGAGGATACCCGCAATAATTGCAAGAGCTTTTGCCGAATTAATATATTCACTTAATGGCAATGAATCGGGGTTTTGTGATATTTTGATCAGTGAAACAGCCACAGCAGCACCCAGTAATTCAAAAACGATTGAAACGGTTGTTGAGGTAGGCAGTCCGAAGGTGTTGAACAGGTCGAGCAGAATTACGTCCGTAATCATCACTGCTAGAAAGATGATTATTATTTCCGAAAAATAAAAATGTTGCGGATTAAAAATACCTTTTCTAGCAACTTCCATCATACCGCTTGAAAATGTTGCCCCAAACAAAATTCCCAGGGCCGCGACAATCATTATTACTTTGAAAGAGGCTGCTTTTGACCCTATCGCTGAATTCAGAAAGTTCACAGCATCGTTACTCACTCCAACAACGAGATCTGAGATAGCAAGAAGGAAAAGGATTACGATGAGGATAAGATAAATTGACTCCATAATTTTATAAATTTTATGCCGGCAATATTATTAATTATATCCGGTCAAAGGTCGTAAACAAAATTAGTAATAAATTATTTTAATGTTAAGTTTATGTTAAGAATTGATATTTGCAAAAGGTAAATGGTTATGCAGAAATGCCGTATCCAATACCTTTAATTGTTTTAATGACTTTTTTATCAAGTTTTTTCCTTAGTTTTCTGATATGTACATCCAAAGTCCTGTCGCCAACATATATGTCATTTCCCCAGATACGGTTGTAAATCTCTTCTCTGACAAAAACCCTTCCCGGGTTAGAAGCAAAAAGCAGCAATATATTAAATTCGATTTTTGGTAAAAATATTTCCCTGTTATCGAAAATGATAACCCGTTTTTCGGTATCAATCTTAATATCCTTCAGCTCAATAACATTCATATTTGCCATCTCTTTATTATTTCTTTTCAGAATTGCTTTTATACGCGCAAGCAATACTTTCGGTTTAACCGGCTTTGTAACATAGTCATCGGCCCCGGCATCAAATCCTGCAATTTGTGAGTAATCCTCACCACGCGCTGTTAAAAAAACTATTATAGTATCTTTAAACTGCGAATTCTCCTTTAACTTATTGCAAAGTTCAATACCGTCCATTCCTGGCATCATTATATCAAGTATAATCATATCCGGGTTTATCTCGAGGGCGATTTTTTCTCCCTTAAAACCATTTGATGCCGTATATGTAATGTATCCCTCTTTTTCAAAACTATATTTTAAAAATTCCAGGATATCCGGTTCATCATCAATGAGTAATATTTTAAATTTTTTACTTTCCATCTAGGGCACAAAATTATCTGTTTACTGATTCCACGGTGTTAAGTTAATATTAAGTTTTGCAATGATTTTAGCCGAATAGTTAATATAAAATTAATGTTCTGTTAAACACCAGTTATTAAAAGACAGGTTGCTTTGCCAGCAAAATATTATTAATTTTTAAAATGAAAAAAATGAAAATGAAAAAAATCAATTTAGTACTTATGGCAGTGTTGTTTGCTGCTTTGTTAACGAACTTGTTATCCTGTACCAAAGATGATAATGGTGATGATCCGCCTCAACCCGATCCGGATGAATACACAATTAAGGATAATGGCAACGGAACGGGAACCGTAACCTGGAAGACCGGTAAGACTTATCATCTTGACGGATTTGTTTTTGTTAACAGTGGACAGACACTCACAATCGAACCGGGGTGTGTAGTAAAAGGACTTCCTGGCCAGGGAGAAAATGCAAGTGCACTGATAGTTGCACGAGGCGGGAAGATAATTGCTGAAGGTACAAGGGAAAAACCAATCATCTTTACTGCTGAAGGTGATGACCTGAATGGTTCTGTCGGTATGTCGGACAGAGGGCTGTGGGGCGGACTGATTATCCTTGGAAAAGCAAGGCTTAATTCAACTCCCGGAGAATCCCAGATTGAGGGAATACCTACTAATGAGCCGAGAGGACGATATGGAGGAAATGATGACAACGACAACTCCGGAATACTGAAGTACATCTCAATTCGTCATGGCGGGACCGATATCGGTGACGGAAATGAAATAAACGGGTTAACACTTGGTGCCGTGGGTTCAGGTACTGTTATTGATTATGTTGAGATTCTCGCCAACAAGGATGATGGGATAGAGTTTTTCGGCGGTGCACCGCGTCTGAAACATATTCTTTCTGTTTATTGTGCCGACGACAGTTTTGATTACGATGAAGGTTTCCGTGGTTACGGACAGTTTTGGGTCGCAATTCAGAACCCCAATGAGGGTGACAGAATAGGTGAACACGATGGCGGTACCGATCCCGAAACAGGCACTCCGTTTGCAGAGCCACATATCTATAATGTGACTTATATCGGTCGTGGAACAGATGCAGGTAAAAGGGTTATTACATTTCGCGATAATGCAGGTGGTCACTATATCAATTCAATTTTTGTAAATCAAACCAAAGGTATTGATATTGAAAATCTTGCGGATATTCAGGATAGCTACAAACAATTTCAAAACGGACTTCTTACAATTGAAAACAATATTTTCTGGAATATTGCAGACGGAACAGCCGATGGTATTTTCAGAATTTCGGGTTCCGGTGCAAATCAGGCAGATTCTCTTTCGGCAGTGCAGGCATTTGCTGCATATTTTGAAACCGCCGGAAATGAAGTGTCAGACCCCGGAATTGATGCTTCTAATCCGGTTCCTGCCACTCCTATAACAGGAAATATGGGAGAGTATTCCGACTCCTGGTTTGATAATGTAAATTACAAAGGTGCCTTTGGAAATGAAAACTGGGCTGCCGGCTGGACAGAATACTTCAAAACCAAATAATATCCGAATATTTAAAGTTAGCAAAAGTGCTGGCAACGCAAAGTAGCGTTGCCGGCTTTATTTATAAAAATATTCACGTAAAACTCTATAATTTGATGAAGAAAACAATTATTTTTTCGTTTATCTTTTTATTTTATCAGGGTTTGTTATTCGCACAAACCGGGATACTTAACGGAAAAATCACCGACTCCGAAACCGGCGAAGAGTTAATAGGTGCTTCTGTGATGGTCGTGGGGACATATCTGGGCTCCTCTGCCGACCTTGACGGTAATTATTCAATTTTCAGAATTCAGGCAGGTACAGTTGAACTGAAGTGTTCCTATATTTCGTATGAAACACAGATTATTAAAGATTTGGAAATAAAGGAGGGCGAAATATCGGTATTAAACATTAAGCTTAAGCCTGTTTCTGTCGGACTTTCAGAAGTTGTTGTATCAGCAAAAGCGGTAAGAAATACTGAAAATGCACTCCTTACAATGCAAAAAAAGTCAGCCGGTGTACTTGAGGGAATCTCATCGGAGGAAATAATAAAAACCGGTGACAGTGATGCGGCGGGGGCTGTTCAAAGAATTTCTGGTGTTTCACTCGAAGGAGGGAAATATGTTTATGTGAGGGGACTTGGTGACAGGTACAGTAAAACTACTTTAAACGGTGCTGAGATACCATCACTCGACCCTGAAAGGAATACTGTTCAGATGGACATATTTCCTGCAAGTGTTATCGAGAATATGGTTGTTTATAAAAGCTTTACACCCGATTTAAACTCTTTCACAGGCGGATTGATTGATATCGTAACAAAGGACTTTCCTGACAACCTGGAAGTAAATTTCGGGGTATCTTTGGGATATAATACGCAGGCATCATTGCGTAATGACTTTCTGACCTATGAGGGTGGTAAAACCGACTGGCTTGGTTATGACGACGGTATTCGCAGTTTTCCGGTTAAGCCCAAAGATATTCCCATTTATCCTTCCGACAGGGATAAACTTGATTACACAACTAAATCATTCAATAAAATTATGGAACCTTCTTCAGGTAATTCTTTTCTGAATCAAAAATATACCTTTTCAGTCGGTAATAGGATAGATTTATTCGGAAAACAACTCGGTTATAATTTAGGGATGATTTATAAAAACGATTTAAACTACTTTGCTGATGGTAAACGTGGGATTTATAAACTGACGAGTGCCTGTGCGGAAAGCTTAAACAAAGAGCAGGATTTTGATGAACAGTATGGTAATAATGAAATTTTGCTTGGCTTTCTCGGAAATACCAGTTTTAAAATAAATGAAAGTAACAAAGTTGGTTATATACTCCTTTACAACCATTCGGGAATTAAACGTACTATTTATGATGTGGGTGAACGTGCCGAAGATGAGATTGGTATGATAATTCAAAGTCGTGAGCTCGGTTTTATGGAAAGAGCTATTCTTTCAAACCAGTTAAAAGGGGAGCATTTTATTGACCGTTTGGGTAAAATGAAGATAAACTGGGTTGTTTCATATACAAATTCCAGCCAGAAAGAGCCTGATTTAAGATTCTTTACAAACAGTTACTACCCTGATGCAACGGGAACAGCACAGTACGAAATCAATCCTTCAAAATATAAAGTGCCGTCCAGATTTAGCCGGACTATGGAAGAAAGTAACTTGGATAATAAAGTTCATTTTGAAATTCCTCTCAAATATCACGGCTATAAATCAAAAATTAAATACGGTGCTTCATATAACTATAAATACAGGGATTTCAATGAAAGCAAAATAGATTATAATACACAGGTTCAGTACTATAATGGAAGTGTAAGCGATTATTTATCGGATGAAAATATCGGGCAAAACAATCCTGCATATAATCCGGTTTCCAAAGAGAACTATGGTTTGTATGTTCAGAATGCAACAGACTTGAGAAACAGTTACTTTGGATATGAAAATGTTACAGGAGCCTATATAATGGTTGATATAATACTGTTTGAAAAATTGAGGCTTGTTGCAGGCGTAAGGTTTGAAAGTAATAAAATGGAAACAGAGAGTAAAAAAGATGGAATAAAAAAAGGCACCCTGAACGATAATGACTTTCTGCCTTCCATAAATCTGACCTATAGTCCGGTTAAAAATATGAACCTGAGACTTGTATATACCCGGACGCTCTCGCGTCCTACGTTCAGGGAAATAGCGCCTTTTGCTTCCTTTAGCCCGGTTGCTCCTACAATTGTTGGAAACCCTGAACTTAAAAGAACATTAGTAGATAATTTCGATTTCAAATGGGAATATTTTATGAAACCGGGAGAAGTAATATCCCTAAGTCTCTTCTATAAACATTTTACTGACCCTATTGAAATGGTTGATAACCCTGTCACCATTAATCCTGAGATTTCATTTCAAAATGTAAATTCAGCCCAAAATTATGGTTTAGAGCTTGAAGTAAGTAAAAAACTTGATTTTACAGGAATACTAGGAAACTTTAGCATTGGTTTAAACTTTGCAATGATTAAATCCGTTGTTGATATTGATTCTCTTGAGCTGGTCTCAATAAGAGCTCTTGATCCGAAAGCATCTGACACACGGCCATTATTCGGACAGGCACCATATATTTTAAATGGCCGGTTAAGCTATTTAAATCAAAAATCCGGGTTGTCGGCAAATCTGGTGTTTAATATGACAGGAAAAAGAATAGCACTCGTTACCAAGGGAGGAACTCCTGAAGTTTATGAATATCCATTCCCAAAATTGGATTTTAATGCCTCAAAAACAATTGGCAGTAACTTTAAGATAAGTGTTAAGATTAAGAACATTCTTAATCCGGGGAAAAGTCAATCTTATGAATACAGAGGCAAAAGATACCCGTTTTTTAAGTTCACAACAGGAACTTTATATGAGTTGGGATTATCGTATAATCTTTAACAATAATAACATTTAATTATTTTTGTATAATAATCAATAAAAAAGCATAATATGAATTATAAAAATATTGCACTGATATTGTTTTTACCTCTGGTTTCTCTGACAATATATTCACAAAATCTTGAATATAAGGATGGACTCTATTATAAAAAGGGGATGTTGTTTACCGGTTCCGATACCGAATATTATAGTAACGGAAACCCTAAAATTGAACGGAATATCAAAAACGGGGTTGAAGACGGTCTTGTGATTGTATATTTTGAATATGGGAATAAAAACGAACAGAGATCGTATAAGGAAGGTGAAAAAGACGGTTTGTGGATTGTATGGAATGATAAAAATGTTAAAACTGCTGTAGCAAACTATAAGAACGACTTAAAAGATGGAGAATGGTTTATATGGGATGACAACGGTACACTTCTGTATGAAATGCATTACAGGGAAGGGAAAAAGACCGGAGTATGGAAAATGTATAATAATAAGGGTGAATTACTAAACGAAAGGAAATATTGACAAATAATTAAAAAGGGGCGCTTTTGCGTCCTTTTTTTTAATTACAGTTCATGATTTTTGGGTATCATTTAGAAGCTTGCAGTTTAATTGAAATTTTATTGTTGTCGCTGTTGACTTTAAAATTTTCAATTAAGCTTTTATCATACGAAATGTAAGAAACTACAATATCATAGCTGCCTGATTTCACTTCTTTAAAACTAAATTTTCCGTCAAGGTCGGTATAAGCTTTTGTGTTGGTTTCTTCAAGTTTAACTTCTACACCGGTAAGTGCTTCACCCGATTTGAAATCAACAACTTTGCCGATCAAAGAAACTGTTTTGGCCATCGGGCTTTCCGAACTGTTTGATTTTGTCAAATCTTTGTCAGCAAAAGCAAACCCTGCCAATACGATAAATACTATTGCAATAATTTGTTTTTTCATTGTTTTCTATATTTAATTTGCCGCGAAGATATCTCCTTAATATTAAGTGAAACTTACTCGTTTATTAACTTTATGTTAATTTATTTTGAAATTTGCAAATAAAATATGTGGAAATCAAAATAATTATTACATATTTTCGCCGCCGAAACCTGTAAACTTGCGAAGTGATGAGATACATTTATAGAGTGTTTTTTGTTTTGTTTTTCTCAGTTATTTACACTCAAACCTTTTCCCAAAGTTATACCGATAAGGATTTTAATATAACTGATAAGCTGATTATCAAGTCTTTTATGAATTTTCATGCCGATTTGGGCGACAGTGAAGTGAAAAAAACGGCATTTGAAATAAAAAGAGCATATTTCGGATATGCGCACCAGTTTTCCGATAATCTTGTGGGGCAGGTAATTCTTGATGTGCAGCTAAATATCCTTCACGATAAATATTATGCTTTCCTGAAAATAGCCTCTCTGACCTGGACGCCTGTTAAAGGATTAAAAATAAACGGAGGGATGATTTCCCCAAAGCAGTTTAAAACGCAGGAACGGTTCTGGGGATACCGCTATCTTTATAAATCGTATCAGGATGAGTATAAAATGGGGCCGAGTGCCGACCTCGGTATTTCTGCGGAGTATAAATTCAATGATT
>JAOZOC010000135.1:5504-7930 GCA_029933495.1 Bacteroidales bacterium | reverse complement strand
AGAACCTTATCCCTGCCGTCATCATCAAAATCAACATCAATATCGGGCATTGTAACACGTTCCGGGTTAAGAAACCTCTCGAACAGTAAATTATACTTTATTGGATCAATATTAGTAATTCCTGTGCAGAAGGCAACTGCTGATCCAGCAGCCGAACCTCTTCCCGGACCTACAGCTACATGCATCTTTTTAGCTTCATTAATAAAATCCTGAACTATAAGGAAATAACCGGGAAATCCCATATTCTTAATGACCTTTAACTCAAAGTCCAGCCTCTCTCTTACCTCGTCCGTTATCTCTCCATATTTCTTTTTCGCCCCTTCATAAGTCAAATGCCGAAGATAATCATCTTCTGATGAGAATTTATCAGGAAGGGGAAAGTGTGGAAGAAGAATGTCTTTGTGAATATTAAAATTTTCGACCTTTGCTATTAACTCCTGAGTATTTGCAATTGCTTCAGGATTATCAGGGAAGAGTGCTGCCATCTCTTCAGGTGTTTTAAGATACTCCTGACCTGTATAATGCATATCCTCCTTTTTGTCATTAATGTCGGCGCCGGTATTCAGCCTGATAAGTATGTCGTGTGCGCTGTAATCCTCTTTGTTAATAAAATGAACATCGTTGGTGGCAATGACTTTAAGATTGTTTTTTGCAGCAAGCTTAATCAGAGATTCGTTCACTGTTTTTTGTTCGGGAATACCATGATTCTGTAGTTCAAGATAAAAATCATCACCAAAGACCTTAACGAACCAGTCGATAATCTCTTGTGCTCTCTCCTCACTGTGATTCATTATTGTCTGTGGGATTTCTCCTCCAAGACAAGCAGATGATACAATAAGCCCCTCGCTGTATTGCTCAAGGATATCCTTATCAATACGCGGTTTATAATAGAAGCCTTCGAGATAGCCTTTTGAAACAAGTTTTGCAAGATTATGATAACCGGTTTTATTTTTTGCAAGGAGGATAAGATGGTAATAATGCTTTTCCCCTTTTATCTTTTCCTTTCTTGTACGGCTTTCGGCTGCAACATAAACCTCACATCCAATGATTGGTTTTATATCCTGCTTTTTTGCTTCATTGAAAAACTTCAGAACACCATACATATTTCCGTGATCGGTAATGGCAAGGGCGTTCATTCCCGACTCTTTTGTTTTTTTGATTAGCAAAGGAATGTTTGCTGCTCCATCAAGAATAGAGTATTGTGTGTGTACGTGCAGATGCGTGAACTCAGGCATATTTTTTATAAAATTATATTTTTAAACAGAGAGCAAAATTATACAAAATGAAAGTCGGAAAGGGGATTGTTAATAAGTATAAGAAAAGATTTTTTCAGGCAACAGAAGTTAAAAAAATGCGATTAGCATTCACACTAATCGCATAGTCATATTTATAAAAACTTAGGCTTCCTATTCTACAATCATCTTCTTACTGTCGCTTCGTACTCCATTTACATCTATTGAGTAAAAGTACATACCCGTTGGCAGACCTTTGGAGTTAAACTCAACATTGTGAGCTCCTTCAGGTTTTGTACCTTCGTTGTAGGTTTTTATTAGTTTGCCGGTGTAGTCGTAAACATGAATTGTAACAAAAACCTCTTTCTCTAATTTGTAGAAAATTTTTGTTTTTCCGCTGAAGGGGTTTGGGATGTTTTGTAGTAACTTACCACTGTTTAAAGCCTCTACTTTGCGTTTCATCGACTCAGTGAGGTTTAAATCATCGCCAGGAAGCAGCGAAAGCAGCCAATCCCTGTTCTCCTCAAAAGCCTGAACAGTAGCAAACTTATACTGTGGCATTGCACCAACATAGTTCGACGATTTCATTCCGCCGTTTTCCATTAGCCAGTATGTATAACCAAGGTCTATAATAGCAAAAATGCTGTCTTCAACTGCCTCAGGGTTTTGGATTACATCCTCGAACCAGGAGATAGCATCCGGCCAGTTTTCTAATTTAAGGTTGCAGCGGTTTGCTAGGAAGTCAGCGAGTTTGATAAGCTCGGGGTTGTTTTGAATTGCAGGCTCCGTTTCGTAATACGATTTCAATGAGCTGTAATCGTTTCCTTCAAGCTTTTCGAGATGAACCAACTCTTTTAAAGATGCCTGGGCAAACTTTGTAGCAGGATATTGAGTAATTACCTGTTGGTATCCTGCTTTAGCTCCTGTATAATCCTGTTGCTCAACCAAGAGGGTAGCGTTGTTGAACATTGCTTCTGCCTCAAAGCCACCTTCTGTATCACCGGGATTCCAGATTGGTTCAATCTGGTATGCACCTGTTGGGCAGAGGTTTTCTTCGGGATAGTAACTGCCTCCCCAATTATTATACCTGGCATCTAATCCTTCACCCTCACCTGTATAACGTATCCAACAAGCTGCATAATCATCATCTGAAATTTTATTACTGCCATCTAAAGTGAAAATAATCAAATCAGC
>JAOZOC010000135.1:0-5494 GCA_029933495.1 Bacteroidales bacterium | reverse complement strand
CAAAACATACGGGAAACTTCCATTAGAGATATACATTTGATATAGGTTATTATCTGTAATATGTTGAGTAATTATATTATCATCTCCATTAATGGTTGTTTTGCTATTGTTGTATAGTTTAATACCGATATAATTCAGATTAATTGTATTATCCTTAACTTCAGTAGTAGAGTTGTAAAGAGTAATACCGGTAGATGAATTGTTTGAAATTGTATTTTCCGAAATCAGGTTATTCCCCTTACCATAACCACTGTTTAAAATATATATTCCTGAATAGCAGTTTGAAATAGTGTTATCCGAAATATTGAAGTTCGGATAGTTTTCAATTTTTATGGCGTTACCGGTATTATATGCAGTTAAATAGCATTGACCCGTAATGTTAACGTATTTTTCATTGCTGGTTGCATTTTGAATATTGATAAATGAGTTATCGAAATTGCAATTGCTAATACCGAAATCACCGTTAAAACCATATAGCCCTGCATCTGTAAACACAGAGTTTGTAATAGTAGTTGAATTATTGTAAGCCATAAGACCAGCACCCGTAAATTGAGTTGTGTTAAACTCAACATCAATAGTAGTGTTGTTAATTTTGATTTGGAGTTGATTACCATCTTCTGCAATGAAACTGACATTATTCGCGATTTGGATGTTCCCGTCAATAATAATTTTCCTTAAACCATTTACCGATCTGAATGTAACATTATCATCAATAATAAGTGTTGCACCCTCGTCAATATACAGGTCTCCTTCACAATCAAGGTAAACATCTGCTACAGTTAATGTCAGGGTTGTACCTTCCAAAATGTGAACATTTACCGGAATGCCAATTATTCCGTTCTCTGTTTTGGAAGCTCCTATATTTGAATGTATAATTGTAGGGTATTTAACAGAGGTTATATTTCCCAGGTTGCCTGCATCGTTTAATTGAGGATCTTCATAACCTAGAATAGCATTAATACTAAAAGCACTATTATAATCCCACATCCATTCTTTTG
The DNA here is from genome assembly GCA_029933495.1 of Bacteroidales bacterium. Taxonomy (GTDB): domain Bacteria; phylum Bacteroidota; class Bacteroidia; order Bacteroidales; family JAADJA01; genus JAADJA01. The sequence goes on along the minus strand of JAOZOC010000135.1, from coordinate 4,496 downwards.
CTTCATACATTGAAGTAAGATAGTCGTTGTTTAAATCGGCATTTTCAAGCAATGCATTCGGGTAACCTGTAATTTCATATTCATTGCTTTCAGCAGGTGTCTCATTCATAATTGAGTTCCATATATGCAAATTGAACTCACTGTGGGTGTGTTCGTTATACTCGCCGTTTGGAGCTTCCCAAATATCTTCTTCATATGCCTGATGTTCAGTACCGGGTGGGTCGCCAGGGTCAGCAATACCTTCATAATAAATTTTATCCACAGCATGTGCTATTCTTGTTTCGCTTGTGGCAGAAAGAGCATAGACATCTGTCTCATTTTCAAAAATATTTGAAAAGGGGCCCGAATGGCATTGAAGGAAAAGTAAAACCTTTTTATCGCAATTAATAGCTTGTATTTTAGAATAAAACTCCTCATCGGTAATCACACCTGATTGAAGACTAAGACTTGAATGCCCAGGTGTTGTTTGACCTCCATGCCCAAAAGCCCAAACAAACAGAAAATCATTTTCGGTTAGTTGTTTAATACCCTGTTCATTACCCGTTACCATACCATCCAATACCATATTCAAATTGGATTCCGTGGCAGCATAGTCTGTAATATGGCCATCTCCAATAATTTCATAATATTGCTCTCTCGGATTATACCTGTTGGATATGTTGTATTCCAAATCAGGATCCGACCAATCCTGTGGTATGTCATTAAACAGCACAAAGATATTATCATTATCGTATCCTTTTTCAATAAGCATCTCCCACATAAGGTAAGTATCATTCCAAAACTCATCCCATTCCTGTTCTGTATCCTGGGGGTTTGCTAATACCCAGCTGCCGGTAGGGTCAGCATCGGGGACATCGCCACATACCACAATAGCATATTTCTCCTGTGCATTAATTGTTGTTGCGATTAGTAATCCCAGCAGTAGAGTCATAATCACCTGTTTTCTTTTTTTCATTGTTACGTTTTTTTAGTTAATAAACATATTGTCAGTATAATAAATGTCTTGATTGATTACCCGTCTTTTAAGTTTTATTGATTTCATATCCTGAATAAGTCAATTGTAAATCGTATTAGTTAAAATCTTCCTCCCTTTCACAATTCACCTATCACCAATTCACCTGTTTAGTATCAACGATTTTGTCTTCTGTCTGTCATCTACAATAAGCCTGTAATAATAATACCCGTTTGGCAGTTTGTTACCTGAAAGATCTGTGCCGTCCCAGATAACTGAATATTTTCCCTTTCCGATGATTCCCATTTCAAACCTATTTATAATGGTACCCTGAACAGTCATTATCAGCAACCGGGTATTTCCTCTGCTGTTTAGTTCAAAACTGATTTTTGTTGAATAATTAAAAGGATTTGGATAGTTTTGATTTAACACAACGGTTTCGTTATTCAGACTTTTTATTCTGGATACTGAAGTTACTATCAAACTGTCAATGGGTGTTTTCATAAGGTAAATATCCAGAATATTTTCATTATCAATTTTGCTGTTAAGAAGAACATATAAAAAATTATTATCATGAAAAAGGCGAAATATACCAATAAAAGAATTGACTAAGAATATTTGTCCTTCCCATTGATTTAAATTCCCCTTTTTATAAAAAACTGCGTTATAATCATCTCCCTCTTTTTCGTAATCAACAATAAAAACTTTATTTCCTGCAATATCAATTTTTTGTCTTTTGGGATCCTCTACAATCAATTCGGTTTCTGACCATTGTCCTTCGGTTTTATGTTTGTAAAAGGTTGCATCAGGGCCAACTGTACCTTCATAACCTTCGCGGTAAACCAGATGTGGGTTGTTGTTTGTATCAAGTGATATATCCTGGAATGTGCTGGAATAATATGTTCCTATTAATTCAGGACCTATCCAATTATTATTTTGATAATCATAATAATAATATGCGGTTGTAAATGGTTCATCACCAGGCTCTCTGTATCTTCCAATACAATGAAGATTGTTATATTTATCACTGATACTTTCAATTACATTTACTGAGTAACTGTCGGGTAAACTGCTATATGGAGAAGAAACCTCGCTCCACGCATTATTTTCATAATAACGATAGTGGAACTTATTATCAAAATATCTCCAAAAGACATAAACCCGGTCATTGTTATCAATTGTCAAATCTTCAGGGAAAAGTCCTGGCCAGCCATCTGCCATAGTAACGGGAGTTGACCAGTACTCTTCGTTATTTTTTGTAAACCATAAATTTTCATTTCCTATATTCATGTCAAATTTGTATATCACATATAGATTATTGGATTTGTCAGAGACAATTAACGGATCTGAGATTTCGCCACTATTGTTATGAGAAATTTTTACAGGAGTGCTCCAGGTTTCTCCCTGGTCAGTAGAATTACTATAATAAACACATCTGTAACTCGAAGTGAATTTTTTTGACCACACACAGTGCAAAACGCCGTTTGTATCCACACAAATATCAGGAAAGCCATCCACATCATCGGAGTTGGAAATATTAATCGGGTCAGACCATTGCTGGGCATAACTGCCATTCAATAAAAAAACAAAAAGCAATAGTAGGAAAATATATAAAATGGTGGTTTTCATAAGAATTGTTTTCTAACCTGATGTTTTTCAGCTTAAATCAGTTAAGAACTGAAATAAGCACACAAAAGTAAAGAAAATATTTAAAAAGTGCAAGGAGAATTTATTTTTTTTGCGATTTGCATTAGCTCATTTGAGCATTAGCAAGGACAGGCCGGACACTTATGATCTGTGTAGCTATTAAGTCATCTTCTTTTATATTACTTTTGTCGAATATGAAAATCTACCTTATTCCAATATTCCTGTTTTTTGTTTTGTCATCCTTTGCCCAGGAAGAAGACATCCGGATATTTGGAAGTGAAATTGAGGATAGCTTTTTATTCACAGATGAGCCGTTGCCTGTTGTTTTTGACCTTCGGAACAGTAGCCGGCTTGCTCCTGTTAAAACCCAGCCTGATGGTGGTTGCTGGACAAGTGCTGCAACGGGCTCGGTAGAATCGATGTTTCGAACTTTCGGTTATGGTGATTTTGTATTGTCGGATATTAATATGAAACTATTTCATGGTCTTGATTCCACTCGAAGTACAAACGGAAATCACTTTATGGCTACAGCATATTTTTCAAGAGGTGCCGGGCCTGTTCTGAAAAACCCTGAAACGGATTCTTTATATTGCATTGCACCCAAAACAGCGGCCTATATCACAGATGCCAGATTTCTTCCTAATAATCCTTCACTGATCAAAAATGCAATTATGAAATTCGGCTCCGTATATTCGATGATGTATTTTAAAAAAATGGAGTTGGACACTATTTCAAACATCTATTATACAAAAAACGAAAAAATTAATCATGTTATTGATTTGGTTGGATGGAATGATACTTTAAGTACAAAAACAGGAAAAGGTGCCTGGATTGCTCAAAATTCACTGGGTGAAGAGTTTGGTGATGCCGGCTTTTTCTATGTGCCTTACAGTGACCCGAATATCTTGAAATACAATTCAATCTGGAACAAGTGGATTCCTTATGATTCCTTGTCTCAAATATACTATTACGATACACTCGGAACATACTTTTCTTATGGTTATAATGATAGTATCATTTACGGGCTTGTCAGATATACTGCTGAAAGCAATTGTGCAATAACAAAAATCGGCACTTCTGTAAATCACCAGAATACCAGAATTTATGCTGAAATTTATAAAGGCTTTGATGAAGCCACAGGCACTTTGTCAGGGAAGTCAGCAACAATCTCTGAAAGAAATTGCAAATATGCCGGATATTATACTTTTAATCTGGGAAAACCCGTCAGACTTAAAAAAGGGGAGGAGTTCTATATTTTATTGCGATACATAGTTCCTGAAGTTTCATTGCCTATGCCTGTTGAGAAATATGTAGAAGGGTACAGCGACCCCATCCTTACAACGGGAAAGTGTTGGATCAATCACGATGTCAACCAATGGCCGGATGCCTGGTATGAAACAGGTAAAAATGCAGAATATGACTTTTTGAAGTTTAATTTGTGTATAAAAGCGTATTGTGTTGATATTGATGAGTGACAGACCTGACAGGTCTCCAAGATCGTTAGTATCTTATTTCTAATATTCCCCGCAGAAAAAGTGGGGCAGGCTGTCTGTTTTATCATACGGATTTCTTTTGGTCATTGGCAAGATATTTATTAAAGTCCAAATATCTAATACCAAAATCCTAAACAAATTCAAATTATTAATTTTCAAATAATCAAAATATTTCGCCTTGCAAAGGTTTCATACTACGAGTTTTGGGTTTTTATAATTTTTGTTTTAAACATTGTTTTGAGTTTAGGATTTTGTGTTTTGAGTTTTGTATCTGTCAGTTCATAAAATAGGTTTACACGAAGTTTGGTTCTGCCTCTTTCAGATTAGATCTCAGCGTAGCCAAAAAAATACCAGAATGTACAAAGTCGAAACCCGATTGGTTTTAAATATGCTTCCCACTAAGG
>JAOZOC010000694.1 GCA_029933495.1 Bacteroidales bacterium | reverse complement strand
CGCAATACCAGTTTATGAGCGGTGAATGGATGCTTGTGGCTCCGGTTTACGAATCGTCCTACGAAAGAGACAGCATCTATTTCCCTGAAGGAAAGTTTGTTGATTACTGGGACGGAACGGTTTACGAAGGATCGCAGTTTCTGAACGATTATCCCGCTCCTCTCGACAAATGCCCGGTTTTCATCAGATCGGGAGCTATAATTCCGATGTACACCGAAAGATTGTACGACAGCCAGTATCCCAAAGACACAATAACTTATGATGTTTATCCCAACGGATATTCAAGCTTTGAACTATATGAAGATGATGGAGTTACAAGAGAATATAGAAACGGCGCTTTTGCAAAAACATTGATTGAATGTGATGGGCCAATCTTCGGAACGGGAGGAATCACAACAATAAACGTCGGGGAGAGCGATGGCGATTATGAAGGCAAACCCGCTGAAAGAATAAACCTTTTTGAGCTACATATCCATCAACATCCGCAAACCGTTTTACTTGATGAGCAGCCACTCGATGAGTATGCTACCCTTGAGGATCTGGAGCAGGCTGACGACGGTTGGTTTTACGACCCTGACGACCGCCTTGGAATTGTCCATGTTAAAACCCAACCCTTACCAACAGATGATTCTTTTGAAGTGAAAATAGATGCATTTACAAACACAGATGAAAGTAAAACAAATAACTCATTTACTATTTTCCCAAATCCATCATCAGGAATGGTATATATTCAAAGTACTAATAATGATCTGACAGAAATAAAGGTTTATGATTATCAGGGAAAACTTCTGAAAGATCTAAAAATCAAAAGTAACAGTACAAATATCTACGAAATAAACCTAAGTAAATATCCTGGTGGAATTTACTTTATTGAATTGAAAGCAGGAGCAGGATCAGTTTTCAGGAAGATAACTAAGCTATAGAATCTTTAAACAGAAGAGGCGAGAATATTGTTATTATTGCACCTGTGTTTTCCCTGGTAAAAAGAAAAAGCCTGTATATCATTAATATACAGGCTTTTGAAAATATTAAAAGTGAACCCGAAGGGACTCGAACCCCCAACCTCCTGATCCGTAGTCAGGTGCACTATCCAATTATGCTACGGGTCCATTTTCGATTTACAATTACTATTTCGACAGTGTAAATCAGGCTGCAAAATTATAAAATAATTATTAAATAACTAATATAATTATTTAATCTAATTTTGTCATAAAATATTATGATTATCCGGTTTGAGTAATAAGGTACATACGGCACGTTTATCTGTATTTTCAAATATCTTTCTTGTGATATTGAAGATCACTGTTGGTATAATAAGTGGCTCTGTCAGTATTATTTCTGAGGCGGCACATTCTGCTATCGACCTTGTTGCATCTCTTATTGCTTTCTTTTCGGTCAGGGTATCTAATCTGCCACCTGATAAAGATCATCCTTACGGACATGGGAAGATTGAAAACATCTCGGGAGTGGCAGAAGGGCTTTTAATAATTGTTGCTGCTGTCTGGATTATCTATCATTCAATCCACAGCCTTATTGCCAACGAACCTGTCCAGTATCTGCAATGGGGAATTGTTGTAATGATAATTTCGGCAGTTGTGAACTTTTTTGTATCGCGCAGACTGTACAAAGTGGCAAAGGAGACAGACTCAATAGCACTTGAAGCTGATGCACTACATTTAAAAACTGATATTTACACATCAATAGGTGTTGCTGTCGGTATTGGCCTGATTTGGCTCACTGGCTGGCATATTCTCGATCCTGTTATTGCTATTCTGGTTGCACTCTTTATCCTTTTTGAAGCTTATAATCTTATCAAAACGGCTTTCAACCCTCTGCTGGATTTCAGACTGGAACCAGATGAAGTCGATGCAATAACAAAAATTATTGACAAATACACTAACAACTGTGTCGGGTATCACCACCTCAGAACCAGAAGATCGGGACCCTACAAGTATATTGATTTCCACCTTGAAGTACCTGATAAAATGACTGTCAGGGAATCGCATGACCTTTGTGATAAATTGGAAGAGA
>JAOZOC010000693.1 GCA_029933495.1 Bacteroidales bacterium | reverse complement strand
AGGAATTTGGAGACGGAGAAACAGGTAACGGACAAGAGATTGAGCATACATTCGATACAAACCTTGGAGATATCTTCTATGTTACGTTAATCACAGTAAGTTTTGACCCTGCAACAGGTGATTCATGCTCGGCAATGTCAACGCAGGAAGTTTGGGTCGGAGGAAATTCTGGTGGAGATTGTGATAATATTTTCTGGTATGAATCAACAGGCAATTTTACATATAGTTTTATGGGTGAGTCATTCCCATTCCCTGCAAACTATTTTGAATGGAACTTTGGTGACGGAACAACAGCAACAGGACAGGAAGTTGAACATACTTTTGACCCATCACTGGGAAATACTTTCACTGTCTGTCTTACTACATATTCCTTTAATCAAGGAAATGATTCCTGTACGGCAACATCTTGTCAGGAGATTGAGCTTAGCGGACAAATGGGACAGCAGATAATGGGTACTGTTTATATGAATGGAGATCAAGCTGATTTTGCCCTCGTAGGATTGTTTGGTATGGAGAACGGAGGCTCTTTTATATATGAGTTTGTTATGACTGAACCGGAAACCGGAACTTACTTTTTTGATAATGTGCCTGAAGGTGAGTATTATCTCCTTGCTTCTCTGACTCCGCAATCATCTGGATTTGTCAACTATTTCCCAACATATTTTGGTGATGTATTATTCTGGTTTGATGCCACTATGATTACTCTTGGAACACCTGCCAATCCTTATGATATCAATCTTATTGAAATTGGAACATATACTGCCGGACCAGGAAATGTGGGAGGATCTGTTACAATTGGTGAAGGTAAAGGAAGCCCCGGAAATAACATCACAGTAGTTCTTATGGATGAGGATGAAAATGCCCTGACATATACGGCAAGTAATGAAGACGGATTGTTCGACTTCTCAGATCTTGGCTATGGAACTTATAAACTTAAAGTTGAAATGCCCGGTAAAACTTCTGAAGTTGCTATATTAACTATTGACAATGATAATCAGTCGGCAAACATTGAGTTTATAGTAAAATCTTCAAGTGTTGTATTGTCGGCAAAAGAAGGATTTGAGCGGTTAGCTTCTGCAGGTGAAATCTATCCTAACCCTGTATCAGGAGATGCAAATCTTGAATTAAATCTGACAGAAGCGGTTAATGTTACAGTTTCAATATATAATCAGATTGGACAAGTCGCTTCCACAAGCTCTCAAAGTCTTAATGCAGGAAGACAATTGATAAAATTAAATACTTCTAATTTGCCTGAAGGTATATACCACGTAAACATTATTGGCAAAAATGGTGGTACTATATCCCGGAAGCTGGTAAAGACCAGGTAGGCAGTTTCTTTTTCTTTTAATCAGTCAAAAGCAGTCATTTATGGCTGCTTTTGTGTTTTATTGAAGATATTCAAGATTTTATGCCACAAAGACAATGTAATAAGTATCATCAAATTAAATTTACAGACCTATTATAGAATAGTAGTTTTAGACCTTTCCGAATTAAAATATTTTTTGTACTTTTGTGATTCTGAGAAAAAGTATTGATGTTTTCATAACCCAAATAACCCAATTGTATGACATAAAAAAAAGACACCCATGAAAAGAATTCTACTTTCAGCCCTAATACTGGTATTGGTATTACCTGTATTATCACAAAAACGGCTTAATATTTCAAAAGAAAAGGCAAACATTACCAGAACTGCCTCAGTTCAAAGTATCCCCGAAAAAGAACATTTTATCACAAAGCCCATTAATAAGACGGTTGCCAATCCTTCTCAAAATAAATTTGGCTATGAAGTAGGTACAACTGTTTATGATCTGCAATCCATTGGAGCTCTATCAAACAGGGTATGGCTATTTGATGATGGTAGTGCTTCTGCCGTTTGGACAATGGGATTTGAGGATGATGATTTCCCTGACAGGGGAACAGGGTACAATTATTTTAACGGCTTTGAATGGGGGCCTGCCCCTACACAAAGGATTGAGGATGTAAGAACAGGCTGGCCTTCAATAGCTGCCTGGGGCGAAAACGGTGAAATTA